>NZ_JBHVWC010000035.1:0-100075 GCF_042882445.1 Kitasatospora sp. NPDC058218
CGATCAACCTCATCCGCCTCGACGCCTGGCTCACCGGCACACCACTCGGCAAGACCCGGACCTCACATCTCACCGCACTCAACCTGGCAGCCTGACCCCCGGCCCGTTTTGCGGATTTCCCAACGGAGTCCTGAAGGACCGGGCTTCAGCGTCACCGTGCACCCCGACACCCCTGGACACCACTGACACCCCCGACGTCCCGAGACGCCCCCCGGCAGTGGAGGAGCTCCCGGCACGGTCGGGGAGCCGGTGGCAGAGGTGCCCGTACAGCAGTCAGGGGGACGGGAGCAGGAGGAGCTTGCCGGTGGTGAGGCCGGATTGCAGGGCGGTGTGGGCGGCGGCGGCGTCGGCGAGGGGGTGCTGGGCGGCGATGGTGAGGATGAGGCGGCCCTGGCGGAGCCAGTCGAAGACCTCCGCCGCGCGGGCGCGCAGTTCGGCGGGGTCGGTGGCGTGATCGACCAGAGTGGGGCGGGTCAGGTAGACGGAGCCATGGGCGGCGAGGGACTGGGGGTCGAGGGCGGGGGCGGGGCCGGAGGCAGCGCCGGCCAGGACGAAGGTGGCGCGGCGGGCCAGGCAGGTCAGACCGGCCTCGAAGGTGTCGCGGCCGATGCCGTCGAAGACCACGTCCACGCCGTGGCCGCCGGTCAGTTCGCGCGCGCGGGCGGCGAAGTCCTCCTCGTTGCGGACGACGACCTCCTCGGCGCCGGCCGCGGTGGCGGCGGCGGCCTTGGCCGGGCTGGAGACCGTGCCGATCACCCGGACGCCGGCGGCGGCGAGCAGGCGCGTCAGGTGGGCGCCCAGGCCACCGGCGGCGGAGTGGACCAGGGCAGTGGCTCCCTTGCGGGTGGGCCAGGTGGTAGTGGTCAGGTAGTGGGCGGTGAGGCCCTGGAGGAGGACGGCCGCGGCGTCGGTGTCGGGGATGTCGTCGGGCACCGGCACGGTGGCGCCCGCCCGCACGACGACGAGTTCGGCGTAGCTCGCGGGGGCCGCCCACCAGGCGACGCGGTCACCGACGGCGGGGGAGGTGACGTCGGGGCCGGTGGCGACGACGGTGCCGGCGCCCTCGCAGCCGGGGACGAAGGGCACGGTGGCGCCGGTGCGCCCTTCGCGTTCGTAGACGTCCTTGAAGTTGACGCCGACGGCGCCGGTGCGGACCAGGACTTCGCCGGGGCCCGGGACCGGGTCGGGGAGTTCAACGGGGGTGAGGGCTTCGGGACCGCCAGGCTGGTGGACCACCACTGCGCGCATGGGTGTTCGTTCTCCTCGGATCGTCGGACGGGGTCGGGGGCGGAAGGTCGGGTCGGGAAGGTCAGGTCGGGAAGGTCGGGGACGGAAGGCCGGGGCCATTGGGGTCAGCGCACGCTGCGGTGCACCGCCCAGGTGACGGCCAGGAAGCCTGCCGCGACCAGCGCCAGACAGACCCTCAGGCCGCCGGCGCCCGTTGCCGCCAGGACCGGGCCGAACAGGGCGATCGCGACCGCTCCGCCGATCTGGCGGAAGGCGTTGAGGGAGCCCGAGGCGAGGCCGGACCGGTCGGGGGGCAGGGACCGCAGCGCCAGAGTGGGCAGGGAGGGGCCCATGAGGCCGGCGCCGAGTCCGAGCAGGCAGCTGCCGGCGGTGAACAGCCACCAGTCGGGGGTGGCGGCCAGCGGCAGGAGGACGAGGGCACCGACGGCGGCCGTGGCGGCGCCGGTGGTCAGCAGGGCGCGCACCCCGGTGCGGTGGACGGCGCGGGCCAGGACGAAGGAGGCCAGGCTCCAGCAGAGCGCGAAGGGGACGAAGGCGAGGCCGGCGCCGAGCGCGTCACGCCCCCAGTGGCGCTGCAGGTGCAGGGAAATGGCGAACTGAGCGCCGTAGGCGCCGAACTGGTAGAGCGCGCCGACGGTGAGGGCGGGAGTGAAACCGGGGCGGCGGAAGGTGTCCAGGGGCAGGACGGGGTGGGTGGCGAAGCGTTCGGCGGCGGCGAAGGCGATGGCGGCGGCGAGGGTGGCGACGGCGAGCACCAGGGTCAGTGGCGCGCTCCAGCCCAGGGCCCCGGCCTGGACCAGGGTGCCGATGCCGGAGCCGACCAGGGCCGCGGTGGAGAGCTGGCCGAGCACGTCCAGTCGGACGGCGCGCACCGGCGAGGGGGCGACCTTGCGCCGGCAGACCACGGCGGCGGCCAGTCCGATGGGGACGTTGACGAGGAAGATCGCCCGCCAGCCGACGCCGGCGGTCAGCGCGCCGCCCGCCACCGGGCCGGCCACCAGGGCCAACGAGCTGACGCCGCCCCAGACGGTGAAGGCCCGAGCGCGGGCCGCGCTTTCGGGGTACATGTGAGCGATGACGGCCAGCGAGGCGGGCAGCAGACCGCCGGCGGCCACGCCCTGGACGACGCGGGCGGCGATCAGGGCCCCGATGGTGGGCCCAGCCGCGCAGGCGGCGGACGCGGCGACGAAGAGCAGCAGGCTGGCCTGGAAGAGACGGCGGGCACCGAGCTTGTCGGCGAGGGCGCCGCCGCCGAGCAGGCAGGCGGCCATGGCGACGGTGTAGGCGTTGACCGTCCACTCCAACGTGGCCAGCGAGCCGCCGAATTCGGCGCTGAGGTCGGGCAGGGCGACGTTGAGCGCGCTTCCGTCGAGCAGGACCATGAAGAAGCCGAGACAGACCGAACCGAGGGCACCCGCGCCGGGCCCGGAGGTGCCGGCCGGCCCGCCGGCACCTCCGGGCCGGCGCACGGGGGCGCCCGGGTGGCGGCGTGGGGACCGGGCGCGCCCGGGGGTCTCGATGGCTTCACTCATCAGGTAGCCCCCGTTCAGATGGAAATGGTCGGTCCCGGTCCGCGAAGGGCCTTCGCGGTCTATAGTGTTCGATGGA
Organism: Kitasatospora sp. NPDC058218; assembly: GCF_042882445.1. Lineage (NCBI taxonomy): Bacteria > Bacillati > Actinomycetota > Actinomycetes > Kitasatosporales > Streptomycetaceae > Kitasatospora > Kitasatospora sp. NPDC058218. The sequence goes on from NZ_JBHVWC010000035.1 coordinate 2,857, forward strand.
GGTCGATCACCATGAATGAAAGTCGCATCGGTGACAGTTCGTCAAGTGCGTTGACTCCGGCGGGTGACAGCCGTTCCCGGCGTGCGCGCGGCCTTGAGCACACGGACCCGGCGGAGGTGACGCTGCACGAGGTGCTGCAGGTGCTCGCCGATCCGGTGCGGCGCGCGATCGTGCGCGAGCTGGCCGGCAGTGCGGACTGGAGCCGCGCCTGCGGCACGTTCGAACTGGGCGTCAGCAAGGCCACCCGCAGTCACCACTTCACGGTGCTGCGCCAGAGCGGCCTGATTGAGCAGCGCGACGCCGGCGCCCGGCGGTACAACCGGCTGCGCCGGGCCGAGTTCGACGCGCGGTTCCCCGGCCTGCTCGCCCTCGTTCTCGCGGAGGACCCTCCCGGCGCCGACAGACCCTCTGGCGACGCCGACTTCAGTCCGGTCATTGCCAGTTGACAAAACCTGCCATAGCTTTGTCACGACGACGGACGCGCGGGGACGGCCACCGGCAGCACCGGAAGCCACCTGCGGGGTGACGGCGGACCCGGGCCCGACCCGGGGCCCTTCCAGGCCACCGGAGCCCGACCACCGGCTGCGGAACGTCCCTGCGGCCGCCCGCGGGGCCGCGCCGGCCCGAGACCCTTCGGCGAACGGAGCCGGAACGCGAGTGGCGCATGCGTCCGACGGTGCCGGCATCGAGGGTTCCTCCTAGCGGGACGTGCACGGCGACGGAGCAGTGACGGTGACGGGAGTGATGACGGAGGTGAAGTGGTGACGGCAGTGGAGCAGCCGGCGTTGAGTCGCCGATCGAGGCGGCTCCGCCTGGAGCGGCGCACCCGGCAGACGGCCCCGGCCGTCGCCCCGGCGTCGACCGGCCACCTCTCACGTCCGGAGACGGACCACCGCCCTCCCTCGCCGCAGACGCTCCATCGCCTCGCCGCCGCCCCAGCCGCCCTGCCGGCACCCGGACAGCCCGAACCCGCCGCGCCGCCGACCGACAGCACCGCGCCGCACGCGCGCAGGCCAGGCGCCGCCCAGGGCTCCGCCGGCACCGCGCGGGCCGCCCTGTCGGCGGAGCCCTGGGCGGTGAAACGCACGGTCGGACACCTGCCGGTGGGACTGGGGAACCGGCAGGAGGTCGTGCGGGTGCCCCGGCACGCATCCGCGGCCGGGCAGGTACAGGAGTCGATGGCGACGGTCGGGACGGAGGACGGCTCGCGGCACCGGTCCGCCGAACAGCGGCGAGAACTGTGTTCTCGCGCCGATCAGTTGGCGCCCGGGCCGACGACGCGGACACACCGGACGTGCGCGGGGACGCGGGGCCGGGAGGGACGCGCCACGGAGAGCGCCCGGCCACTGGACCAGACGCGGAGCCGAACGCCGGACAACCTGGACGGCGACCACAGCCACGACAGCCACCACGACCCGGCCGGCCGGGCGCGACCGCGAACGGCCACGGACGCGCCGCGACCGCACAGCGGGCACACCGAGGGGGCCGGCGCGCCGATCACCGAGGCACGGCGGGTGCCGGACCTGGCGGGCGGCGCCGGGCAGGGGTCGTTCCTGCTGTTCCTGCGAGCTCGGCCGTGCCGGGCGGAAGGGGATCATCAGCGCGCGCCGTCCTGCGTCGACGAGGCGCGGAGCAAGGACCTGCCGACTCCTCATGACCGCTGGTGTGCGCAGATGTCGTACGGCCACCGTCTGCCGGTGCTGGACGCGAAGGCGCGGGGCCGGACAGGGCCGCGAACGGCAGAAGCGGATGCGGAGACGGAGGCGGTAGCCAAGGACGCGGGGCATCTGGATCTGGTGACCGGCGCGCGGAAGACGTCGACCTCGGCCCTGAAGCCGGCCTGACCAGAGGGCTGTCGCGTGGTCTGCAACTGTGACTTCCTTCCCCCATGGGAACCCCTCGGCGGGGCCCCCTCGCGTACCTCCAGGCATCCGGATGGACTCCGCCGCGTTCCCTCGGCCGCCGGCAGAGTCGCCTCCTGACTGCCAGTCAGGTTCGTTCACCAGTTCTGGGGAGCGTAACCCATTCGCGTTCGCACTGACCAGAGCTGACTGGATGTCACTCGCCACTCGGATGCCGCTTGACTTGATCCGATAGGCGTGGTTAGCGTGAAGCCGCACTGACCGCAGGCGACATGACAAGGTTGCGCCACTATGGCGCCGCGCCGCCCGCCGCTCGCCGCCCGGGACGTCCACCCTCGGGCCGCCCCCATGTTCTTCCCGGACCATCCGGCCTGAGCGGCCGTGGGCCGGGCATTCCCTCGCGCCACCCCGTTGTCCAGACCTGTGTGCTGTTCGAACAGCGGTTTCACGACCATCACCCCGCCCCGCTCCGCCCTGCCCGCGTTCACCGCGGAGCGGGGCGGGCGACGCGTCGTGCTGCCGCCCAGCAGAAAGGCACGCCCGCCATGAGACCTGGCAACACCGCGTCGCACTCTCCGACGACGCGCGACGCCACTTCCGACACCGCCTCCGACGCCGCACCGCACACCACCACAGCCACAGCGAACCCGGCCGCCACACCACACCCGGCCGCCGCACCGGACCCGGCCGGCGCCGATACGGCCGCCGACCCGGTGCGGGAGAGCATGCGGCGCCTGCCCGGCCCGCTCCAGCTACCGCTCACCTTCCTGACCGGGCGCCCGCTGGCCGGTCAGCGCCCCGTGGCCCTGTCGCCCGGCTTCCACCTGGCCACCGCCTCGCTGTCCGTACTGGCCGGCGCGGCCGTGTCCGCCATCGGCTTCGTCCTGGGCGCCTGGTTCCTGCTCCTGCTGCTGCCCGGCTGGGCGATGACCCTGCACGGCCAGCGGAATCTGCGGATGATGGTCTACCACCAGTGCTCGCACCGGAACATGTTCGGGCACCGCAGGCTGGACACCGCCGTCGGCCACTCCATCTCCGCCCTCCTGGTGATCCAGAACTTCGAGCGCTACAGCCGCGAGCATGTCGCCGACCACCACGCCGTCCACCACATGACGTTGCGCGACCCCACTGTCCAGGCCTTCCTGATCAGCCTCGACCTGCACCCGGGCATGACCCGGCGCCGGATGTGGCGGCGGGTGCTGCTCAAGACCCTCTCCCCCCGCTTCCACCTGGCCTTCGCGATCTCCCGGGTGCGTTCCTTCTGGCACGACAGCGCCGCCGCCGAGAAGGCCATCGCCCTCGCCCTGTACGGCGGCGGCGGGGCGGCGGCCGTGCTGCTGGGGGCCTGGCCGGCCGTGCTGGTGGTCTGGTTCGTGCCGATCGGCGTGCTCTACCAGATCAGCAACACCCTGCGGCTGTGCGTCAAGCACACCTTCCCCGCGCCCGGCACCACGGTGCGCCGCGGCCGCGAGTACTTCGGGAGCCTGACCAACGCGATCTTCATCGGCGAGGCGGCACCCGCCCCGGGCCTGCCCGCCGCCACCGCCCCGCTGCGCTGGCTGCGCTGGAGCGCCCGCATGGCGCTGGTGCACTTCCCCACCCGCTACCTGGTGCTGACCGGCGACACCGTCGTCCATGACTTCCACCACCGCTACCCCGCCAGCCGGCAGTGGCACGACTACATCTTCGCCCGCCAGCAGGACCTCGTGGACGGCCACCGCAACTGGCCCGCCTACACGGCCGAGTGGGGCCTGGTCGCCGCGATCAACCGGGTCTTCGACTCGCTCTCGGCGGCCGACCCCGAGGAGTTCGACGTCGCCCGCATCCGCTCGGTCAGCAAGCGCGAGCTGTTCGCCGCCTTCGACGACTGACCATCCGCCCCACCTGACGGACCGTCAGACCCTTCGTATCGCTCCGCACCACAACACCCCGTACCCGCCCGTACTCCACGGATAGGCGGTTTCCCATGCCCACGCCCATGCCCATGTCCATACCCGCGCCCCTGCCCGCCCGTCCGACCGGCGCACCCGAACGGGACGGCCGCCTGGTGATCCTCGGCGTCGCAGCCAGCGACAGCCACGCCGTCGCCAACCACCTGATCGCCCACGCGCTGCGCGCGGACGGCTTCACCGTCGTCAACCTCGGCACCTGCACCCCGGTCGCCGAGTTCGCCGACGCGTGCGAGCGCCACCCGCAGGCCGAGGCCGTCCTCATCGGCAGCCTCAACGGACAGATCCACGAGGACCTGCACGACCTCGCCGACGCCAAGCGCTCCGGGCGCATCCACTGCCCGGTCCTGGTCGGCGGCAACCTCTCCGTCGGCAGCGTCAAGGACGAGGCCTCCGTCACCCGCCTCTACGACCTGGGCGTCGACCGTGTGCTCGCCAGCGCCGCCGACCTCGTCCCCACCCTCGACGCCCTGCACACCACCACCGCGTCCGACTGCGTCCCGGCCGCCGCCGCCCGGTGACCCCCGTGCCCCCCGCCCCGCCCACGCTCAAGGAGTCGGCGGCCTACATCACCCAACTCGGCAAGCCCACCGCCGCCGAGGTGCTGGCCCGTGCCCGGGAGAGCGGACGCACCGCCCTGCAGCCGCGCTGCGGGGTCGGCGGGCACCGCGAAATGGCCCTCCTGCTCAAGGAGTTGGAAACCGAAGGCCGCCCCGACCTTCTCACCCTCACCATCGACTCGCACACCCGGCTGCGCCGCTTCGAGCACGCCGCCCGGGCCCTGCGCACCGACCACCGCACCCTCAACGGTTACCCGCTGGTCACCCACGGCTGGCAGCGCGGACGGGAACTGAACGAACTGGTCGCCGTCCCGCTGGAAATCCGGCACGGCTCCCCCGACCCGCGCGAGCTCTTCGCCACCGCCGTGGCCTGCGGCATCACCTCCTTCGAGGGCGGCGGCATCTCCTACAACCTGCCCTACTCCAAGGACGTGCCCCTCGCCGACTCGCTGGCCGCCTGGGCCGAGGTCGACCACATCTGCGGCGAACTCGCCGGCCTGGGCGTGGTCATGGACCGGGAGCTGTTCGGCACCCTCACCGCCGTCCTGGTCCCGCCGTCCATCAGCCTCGCCGTCAGCGTGCTGGAGGCCGTCGCCGCAGCCGCCGCGGGCGTGCGCTGCATCAGTGTCTCCTACCCGCAGAGCGGCCACCTCGCCCAGGACATCGCCGCCCTGCGCGCCGTTCCCCTCCTGGCCGCCCGCTACCTGCCCGCCGGCACCGACGTCCACGCCGTTCTCCACGAGTTCATGGGCGTCTTCCCCCGCCGGCGCCACCACGCCGACGACCTCATCTTCTACGGCGCCCTCACCGCCCGCCTGGGCGGCGCCTCCAAACTCATCACCAAGACCCACCAGGAGGCCCACGGCATCCCCGACGCCGCCGCCAACGCCGCCGGACTGCGCCTGGCCGCCGTCGCCCGCTCCCCCCTGCTCGACTTCGTCACCGTCGACGAGGACGCCGTCGCCGAGGAACTGGAGTGGATCCTGCGCGAGACCGCCGAGATCGTCGAACCCGTCCTCGCCGCCCCTCGGCTGGACACCGCGATCGTCACCGCCTTCGCCGCCGGCCGCCTCGACATCCCCTTCAGCGCCAGCCGCCACGCCCGCTCCGAGGTCATTCCCCGCCGCGACGGCGACGGCGCCGTGCGCTACCACTCCCCCGGCCGCCTGCCGCTCTCAGCCGCCAGCACCGCACGCAACCGCCGCCTGCTCGACGGCCCCACCCGCACCGGCGGCAGCACCACCGGCAGCACCGGCCTGCCCGGCGCGGACCTCTTCCAGGCCCTGCGCCGCGACATCGACTACTTCCCCCTGCTGTTCGGCGAACTCCCCCAGGACACCACCGCCCCGGGGAGCACCACCGCCGACAGCGCCACCTCCACCCCGGGAAAGGAACCCGCCCTGTGACCACCAGCCAAGCCATCCTCCGTGTCGGGATCGTGGGCGCCGGACCGCGCGGCGTCGTCGCCCTGGAGCGGCTGTGCGCCAACGCCGCGCTGGTGGCGCCCGCGATCCCCGTCGAGGTCCACCTCGTCGACCCGTACCCGGCCGGCGGCGGCCGCGTCTGGCGACGCGACCAGGACCGCTCCCTGCTCATGAACACCGTCGCCTCCGACGTCACCGTCTTCACCGACGACTCCGTCCCCTGCGAAGGCCCCATCCTGCCCGGCCCCACCCAGTACCAGTTCGCCCGCATGGTCTCCGACGGGCGCGTCACCGACGTCACCGACGCCGAACGCCAGGAGGCCACCGGCATGCTGCCCTGGTCCTACGGCAGCCGCGCCTTCAACGGCGCCTACCTGCGCTGGGCCCTGCAGGAGATCATCCGCACCGCCCCCGCCCAGGTCTCCGTCCACATCCACACCACCCGCGCCACCGCCGTCGACGACACCGACCGCGGCACCCAACTCCTGCGGCTGGAAGGCGAGGACGAGCCCCTGGAGTGCGACGCCGTCATCCTCGCCCAGGGCCACTTCGAGGTCTCCCCCACCAAGGGTCAGCAGCATCTGAAGGACTTCGGCGAGCGCCACGGCCTGCTCTACCGCGAACCCCTCAGCCCCGCCGAATGCGACCTCGACGCCTTCCCCGCCGGCCGACCCCTGGTCCTGCGCGGCCTGGGCCTCAGCTTCTACGACTACGTCACCCTCTTCACCCAGGGACGCGGCGGACGCTTCGACCGCGACCAGGACGGCCGCCTGCACTACCACCCCTCCGGCCGCGAACCGCTGCTGTACGCCGGCTCCGGACGCGGCGTGCCCTACCTCGCCCGGGCCGAGGTGCACCTGGAGGTCGTCCCCCGCTACCAGCCGCGGTTCCTGACCGCCGAGGTCATCACCCGCCTGCGCCGCACCGCCGGCCAGGGCGAACTCGACTTCCGCGCCGACCTGTGGCCCTACATCGCCAAGGAGGTCGGTTACGTCTACTACCGCAGCCGCCTCGCCGACGCCCCCCAGGCCGAGCGCGAGAGCTTCCTGGCCGCCTACGCCGACCTGGACTGGGACACCCCCGCCATGCGGCAGCTGATCACCGACCGCTTCGAGGACCCCGACCAGCACTGGGACTGGGACCAGGTCGACCGCCCCAGCCTGGAGCGCCGCTTCGCCGACCGCGCCGCCTACCGGGACTGGATCGCCGGCCGCCTGGGCTGGGACCTCGAACAGTCCGCCGCGGGCCCCGCCCGCAGCCCCTTCAAGGCCACCGCCGCCATCATGCGCGACCTGCGCGACGAGATCCGTCAGGTGATTTCCCATCAGGGCCTGCGCGGCGGGTCCTACCGCGACCACGTCGACCGCTGGTTCAGCGGCCTCAACAACTACATCGCCAGCGGACCGCCCACCGCCCGCGTCGAGGAACTCGACGCCCTGGTGCGCGCCGGCACCGTCCACCTGGTCGGCCCGAACATGCACGTCGAGGCCGACGAGGCCACCGGGCGCTTCCTCGTCTCCTCCCCCCTCGTCGACGAGGCGCCGCTGGCCGCCGAGGCCCTGCTGGAAGCCCACCTCGCCCTCACCGACGTGCGCCGCGCCACCGACCCACTGCTGCGCCACATCCTCGACTCCGGCGCGGCCCGCCCCCACGTCATCCCCGACGCCCACGGCGAGCCCTACACCACCGGCGGCCTCGACGTCGCCGAGGTCTCCTTCCGCCTGCTCGACACCCAGGGCACCGCCCACCGCGGTCGCTTCTCCTACGGCCCCCCGGTCGAATCCGTCCAATGGGTCACCGCCATCGGCGCCCGCCCCCACGTCGGCTCCCGCACCCTCATCCAGGGCGACGCCATAGCCCGCGGCTGCCTGCACACCGGTGTGGAGAACCTGCGCCGGCGTGCCCTCGCCCTCGCCTGACCGCACACCCCTTCGGCCCCGTACCCCCGATCGCAGGAGAGTCCCCACGATGACCGACACCGCCGCCCGCCGCATGATGGACCTGCTCATCGGCCCCTGGGCCACCCAGGCCGTCCACACCGCCGCGACCCTGGGCCTGGCCGACCTCCTGGCCGCCGAGCCCGCCACCGCCGCCGGACTGGCCGAACGCACCGGTACCCACCAGCCCTCCCTCACCCGGCTGCTGCGCTTCCTCGTCGAGCTCGACGTACTGGCCACCGACCCCGACGGCCGCTACCGGACCACCGAGCTGGGTCGCACCCTGCGCACCGAGGAACACGGCTCCATGCGCGACCTCGCCCTGCTCTACGGCGACGAGTTCTACGCCGGCTGGGGCCGGCTGCTGCACACCGTGCGCACCGGCGAGAACGCCTTCGAACACGTCCACGGCGCCGCCATGTACCCCTACTTCTCCCGCACCCCCGAACTCACCGCCCGGTTCGACCGCGCGATGGCCGCCAGCTCCTCCTTCTTCGAACCCGTTCCCGCCCTCTACGACTTCTCCCGCGCCCGTACCGTCGTCGACATCGCCGGCGGCAACGGCGCCCTGCTCACCACCGTGCTGCGCGCCCACCCCGGGCTGTCCGGCGTCCTGTTCGACACCGCGCACGTCGTCGACGCCGCCCGCACCGACCTCGCCCAGTCCCCCGACGCCGGGCGGATCGGCTACGAGAGCGGCGACTACTACGAGAAGGTCCCCGCCGGCGGTGACGTCTACCTGCTCTCCCGCGTCCTGCACGGACGCGACGACGAGGCGTGCGTCCGGGTGCTGGAGCGCATCCGCGAGGCCGTCCCCGCCGACGGCGCCCTGCTGATCATCGAACGTGTCATCCCCGAGGACGGCACCCCGTCCCTGGCCGCCTGGTTCGACGTCCACATGCTCACCATCGCCGGCGGCTTCGAGCGCACCAGCGCCGAGTACGCCGATCTGCTGGAGCGCGCCGGCTTCACCCTCGCGGCGGTCCACGACCTGCCGCTGGACAGCAAGTTGCTGGTCGCCGAACCCCGCTGACCCCGCTCCCCGCACTCCGGCCGCGGACACGCGGTCGGGCGGAGCGGCACCTGACCCGCCTGCCCCGCCCCCGGGCCGGGCGGGCGGGTGTGTGTGTCCGTCCGCCCGTCCGCCCGGGCGGACGGGTGCGTCAGTCCGCGTCGGGCGACACCAGCGTCAACAGCCGGTGCGGCCGGGCCAGCGCGCGCGAGACCGGGTCCTGCCGCAGCCGGTCCTGCGCGCTCGGGCCCGGCTGCATCGTGATGTTCTCGGGTGCCACCGCCCCGCCGCACAACGGGCAGGCGCCCACCGGGTCGAGCCGCGTCCCGCAGGCCGCGTGACTGAAGACCGTGCGCGGCCCGCCGGTGGAGGCGTTGCGCTCCCCCCACTGCGCCAGCCCGTAGATCGGCTGCCACAGCTCACGCCCGGCCGAGGTCAGGACGTAGCCGTGACGCACCGGCGAGCTCTGGTAGGGCTCCTTGCGGAGCACGCCCGCGGCCACCAGTGCCTGCAGGCGGCTGGTGAGGACCGCGCGCGGGATGTCGAGATGAGCGAGGAAGTCGTTGAAGCGGTGGACCCCGTAGAAGGCGTCGCGGACGATCAGCAGACTCCAGCGCTCCCCGACCACCTCCAGCGCTCGGGCGAGCGAGCAGTCCTGCTGTGCGTAATCGGTTCCCAGCGCCATGCGGGCCAGTCTAGCCGAAGGTTCCTTCACCGAACCCGGCGTGATAGATTCAGTTGAGTTCAATGAACAGACCTTAGGTCGGAGACCCTCTCCCACTCCCCTCGCAGCGAGGACCACCCCGATGACGCCCAGCCCGCCGCCCCAGGGGCGCCGCCCCGCCCTCACCCTCTCGATCGCCGCGTTCGGCACACTCCTCGTCCTGGTCGACTACACCTCCCCGCTCACCACCCTGTCGCCCACCGCCGCCGACCTCGGCCTCGGCCCCTCCGCCCAGACCTGGGTGCTCACCGGCACCCTGGTCGGCCTGGCCGCCCTGCTCCTCACCATGGGCAGCGCCGCGGACGACTACGGGCGCAAACGGGTCTTCGGCGCCGGGGCGGTGCTGCTCCTGATCTCCACCGCCGTCTCCGCGGCCGCCACCGGCCCCACCGTGTTCCTGATCGGCCGCGTCCTCCAGGGCTGCGCCGCGGCCGCCGTCCTCGCCCCCACCCTCGGCCTGATCGGCCACGTCTACCCGGTCGGCCCCGGCCGGGTCCGGGCGCTCGGTATGTGGGGCGCCTCGGTGGGCCTGGGCATCGCCGTCGGCCCGGTCTACGCGGCACTGCTGGAGCGCGCCGGCGGCTGGCGCTCGGTCTACTGGGTGCTCTCCGCGCTGTCCGCCCTGCTGATCGCGCTCACCGCGTACGGCCTGCAGGAGTCCCGCAACGACCGGCCCCGCAAGCTCGACCTGCTGGGCGTCGCCACCCTCGCCGCCGGCGCCTCCTGCCTCATCGCCGGGCTCGCCGAGGGCCGGCACGGCTGGGGCCGCGCCCCCGTCCTGCTCCTGCTCGGCCTCGGCGTGCTGCTGCTCGCGCTGTTCGTGCTCGTCGAGGCCAGGATCGCCGAACCGATGCTGGACCTCGCGCTGTTCCGCAGCCCCGGCTTCATCGCCTCCAGCGGCGGCGCCCTGTTCACCGGCCTGGCCATCGTCGGCCTGATGAGCTACCTGCCGATGGCCCTCCAGAAGTCCGCCGGGGAAACACCCCTGGTGGCCTCCCTGGTGCTCGCGATCTGGTCCGGCCTGTCCGTCGTCTCCGCCCTCCAGGCCCGCCGCCTCGCCACCCGGATGTCCGCCACCACCCAGGTCGCCGCCTCCCTGCTGCTGTGCGGCATCGGCGAGGCCGCCCTCTACGGCATGAGCCCCGACGGCTCCTGGACGCACTTCGCCCCCGGTCTCGTCCTCGCCGGCATCGGCAGCGGCGTCCTCAACGCGGCACTCGCCCGGCTGGCCGTCAGCAGCGTGCCCGCCGACCGCGCGGCCATGGGCTCGGGCGCCAACAACACCGCCCGCTACCTGGGTTCGGCCCTCGGCGTCGCCATCACGCTGACCGTCGCCGGCCAGGCCGCCGACGACCGCGGGCCGCGCTACGCGATGGCCGCCGGGACCGACCACGCCGTCCTGGTCGCCGCGGCGCTGTGCGCGGTCGGGGCGGGCGTGGCACTGTGGGCGCGCATCGCCGAGGGCCGCACCCCGGCCGCCGCCCCACCCCCGCCGGGCGGCGGGGCGGGTGGCGCGGGCGCGACCGGCAGTGCGGCGGGCAGTGCGCAGAGCCCGGCGGTGTCCCGTGGCTGACCAGCGCCCCGACCACGACGCCCGGCCCGACGCGATACGCCCCGCCGCCGCCTTCGACGCCCCCTCCCACACCCCCGTGCGCCACGCCAACGCCGGCATCCTGCTGGAGCCCGGACGCGGCCGGATCGTCGTGCGCGCCGGCGGCGTCGTGCTCGCCGACTGCCAGCGGCCGATCGTGGTCCTGGAGGGCCGCTACCCCGTCCGCTACTACATCCCGCCCGAGGACGTGCGCCGCGAACTGCTCGTCCCCTCCTGGGAGACCACCTACTGCCCCTACAAGGGCAACGCCGTGCACTTCGCGCTCGCCCCGCACGGCGAGGGGGGCGCCATCGCCTGGTCGTACCCCGTCCCGCTGCGCGGCATGGAGGCCCTGACCGGGCTGATCGCCTTCTACCAGGAACGCGTCGACATCGACGTCGATCCCTCCCACTGACCACCCGGTCACGCCCGATGCCGTCAGGCCCGCCCCCAGCCGGGGACCGGGCCTGACGGCATCTCACGTCCCGGCCGGGGTGGTCTCGCGGCAACCCCACGAGCGGCGTCGAGCCACGCCGTCATGCCCGACCGGTCGGCCGCAGTTCGCGTTCGAGGGCGGCCAGGGCGAACGCGTTCGCGGAGGTGTGCTGCCAGCGCGGCCGTCCGAACATCACGTCCCCGGAGAGCCCGTTGAGCATGGCCACGGCCCTGATGACGAACTCGGGAGGGTCCACGTCGGCGAACTCCCCCAGCGCGCGGCCCTCGACGAGGATGACCTCCAGGCGCTGCTCCCAGACCTCGGACAGCTCGGTGAGCAGTCGCCGGCCGGCGTCGTCGTGGCGCTGGGCCAGGACCTGCGTCCACAGGGCGTAGCGTTCGTCGCCCTGCTGGCGGGGCAGGTAGAAGCGGACGAAGAGCGCCAGCTTCTCGGCGGGGGTGGCCGCCTCGTCCGCCGCCTGCTGGAACCGGGCCCCGAGGTCCGCCTCGCTCCATGCGAGGACTTCGAGCAGGAGGCGGTCCTTCTTCCCGAAGTGGTAGAGGATGTGCCCGGTGCTCATCCCGGCCCGCGCGGCGATGTCCGACATCCGCACGGCCGCGGCGCCCTTCTCGGCGATGGCGGTGATGGCGGCCAGCATCGCCCGGCCCCGCGCCTCGTCGCCGCTCGGCCGGCGCTTCCGGTCGACCGGGGCCGGCGCGGCCTGCGGGGCGGCCCCCGGCTCGGCGCTCGCCGCGGGCGCGCTCTCGGGTGGAAGGAGGCGCCGCGGCCGCGTGGGATCGGACTCCGGCATCGGCACGGCCTCACCTCGGTTCTGGGGATCTGGATCAGGAGTCTAGACTGAAAATCTAGTCAGTGCGACGGAAGGCGCGACGACCGCGTGTGCGCGATCGGCCGGGACGCCCAGCAGTTCGCCTGTCCGCCCCAACCCTCAGGAGACACCCGCATGACGCGCCGATTCGACGTTGTGGAGACCTGTATCGCCGACCTGCGCGCGGCGCTGGAGAAGGGCGAGGCCACGGCGGTCGGGCTGCTCGACGCCTACCTCGCGCGCATCGACGCGTACGACCGGGCCGGCACCCCCACCGCGCTCAACGCGATGGTCGTGATGAACCCGGACGCCCGCGCCGAGGCGGAGGCCTCCGACGCACGCCGCGCGCGCGGCGAAACGCTCGGCCCGCTGGACGGCATCCCCTACACCGCGAAGGACAGCTACCTCGCGAAGGGACTGACGGCCGCGGCCGGTTCGCCGGCGTTCGAACACCTCGTCGCCCAGCGCGACGCCTTCGCGATCGAGCGGCTGCGCGCGGGCGGTGCCGTCCTCATCGGCCTGACCAACATGCCGCCGATGGCGAACGGCGGCATGCAGCGCGGCGTGTACGGCCGCGCGGAGAGCCCCTACAGCGCCGACTGGCTCACCAGCGCCTACGGCTCCGGCTCCTCCAACGGCTCGGGCACCGCGACGGCGGCCTCGTTCGGCGCCTTCGGCCTCGGCGAGGAGACCTGGTCCTCGGGCCGGGCACCGGCCTCGAACAACGCGCTGTGCGCCTACACGCCCAGCCGCGGCGTGATCTCGGTGCGCGGCAACTGGCCGCTGGTACCGACCATGGACGTCGTGGTCCCGCACACCCGCACCATGGCCGACCTGTTCGAACTGCTCGACGTCATCGTGGCCGACGACCCGGAGACCCGCGGCGACCTGTGGCGCGCCCAGCCGTGGGTGCCGCTGCCCGCGCCCTCGCGGGTACGCCCCGCCTCGTACCCGGCGCTCGCACCCGCCGACGCGGCGTCGGCGCGCGCCGCGGTGGCCGGCAAGCGCATCGGCGTCCCCAAGATGTACATCAACGCCGACCCCGACGCCGGCACCAACCCCGACGGCGGCATCGGCGGCCAGACCGGACAGCGCGTCGACACCCGCCCCTCGGTCATCGCCCTGTGGGAGGCCGCCCGCCGCGACCTGGAGGCCGCCGGCGCCGAGGTCGTCGAGGTCGACTTCCCCGTCGTGTCGAACTACGAGTCCGACCGCCCCGGCGCACCCTCGCTCTCCACCCGCGGCCTGGTCGGAAGCGACTTCCTCACCGTCGAGATCGAGGACCTGTCCGCCTGGGCCTGGGACGACTTCCTGCGCGCCAACGGCGACCCTGCGCTCGCCACCCTGGCCGAGGTCGACGGCGCCGCCATCTGGCCCAAGCAGCAGGGCGAACTCCCGGACCGCTACGCCGGCTTCGACGACACGATCGGCGACTACCCCCGCCTGGTGCGCGAGCGCCCGTACGCCTCCTTCACCGACATGCCGCACCTCGAAGAGGGACTGCGCGGGCTGGAGGAGACCCGCCGGGTCGACCTGGAGGTGTGGATGGACGAACTGCGCCTGGACGCGGTCGTGTTCCCCTCCGTCGCCGACGTGGGACCGGCGGACATGGACGTCTCCGAGGCGTCCGCCGACCTCGGCTGGCGCAACGGCGTCTGGGTCGCCAACGGCAACCTGGTACCCCGCCACCTCGGCATCCCCACGGTGACCGTCCCCATGGGCACCATGGCCGACACCGGCATGCCCGTCGGACTGACCTTCGCCGCCCGCGCCTACGACGACAACGCCCTGCTCACCCTCGGCGCGGCCTTCGAGGCCACCGGAAGCCGACGCACGGAGCCGCCGCGCACCCCGCGCCTGCCGGCGCGGTGATGTGACGGCGTAACGGCACGTCGGGCGCGCTCGGGCAACGGCGGGCGGCGGGGCAGGGCTCTTCCCACCCCGCCGCCCGCCGGCCCGGCCGGGAGGACGAGCGGGCCGAGGGCCCCGGAGCGGCCGGCGACCGGTTCCCCGGGACTCCCCCACCACGATCAGAACTTGTGCCAGCCGTTCCAGTTCCCGTTCTGGTCACGGTCGCGGGACCACATCTGGTGGTCGTCGCTGTCGCGTAGATCGTTCATCTGTAGTCCATGCAGCCCCGTCCTCAGCGAGCCAGACCTCACGGTTCCGCAACTCTTTGGGTAGCGTGACAGGGGTGGAGATTCTCGCCTACGGCGTCCAAGCAGACGAACAGCCGCTCCTGGAGAAGGCCTTCACAGGCCGGCACCCTCTGCGTACCTTGGCCGTATTCCTCAACCGCGACACCGCCCCGCTCGCCGCCGGCTACCCCGTGGTCAGCAGCAGCGTCAACGCCGTCCTGGACGCCGAGACGCTCGCGGTGCTCGCCGCCGGAGGCACCAAGCTGATCGCCCAGCGCTCCACCGGCTTCAACAACATCGACCTCGACGCCGCCACCGAACTCGGCCTCACCATCGCCCGGGTCTCCCATTACAGCCCCTACGCAGTAGCTGAACACGCTTGGGCCCTCGCGCTGGCCGTCAACCGCCGCCTCACCCGCGCCGCCAACCGCTCCCGCGAGTTCGACTTCCGCCTCGACGGCCTCCTCGGCCGCGACATCCACGGCATGACCGTCGGCGTCATCGGCACCGGCAAGATCGGCGAATGCTTCGCCCGCATCGCCCACGGATTCGGCACCGAGCTGCTCGGCTGGGACATCGCGGAGAACCCCGCCTGCCTCGACCTCGGCATGACCTACACCGAACTGCCCGAACTCCTCACCCGCGCCGACCTCATCAGCCTCCACGTGCCCCTGCTGCCGTCCACCCACCACCTCATCGACGCGGCCGCGCTCGCCCGGATGAAGGAGGACGCGATCCTGATCAACTCCAGCCGCGGCGGCCTGATCGACAGCGCCGCCCTCGTCGAGACCCTGCGCGCCGGGCGCCTGTCCGGCGTCGGCCTCGACGTCTACGAGGAGGAGACCGGCGTGTTCTTCACCGACCGCTCCATCGAAGGCATCACCGACGACGTCCTCGCCCGCCTCGTCACCTTCCCCCAGGTCCTCGTCACCAGCCACCAGGCCTACTTCACCCACACCGCCGTCAGCCAGATCATCGACGCCACCGCCCACAACATCGACGACTACGCCGCCGGCCGCACCAACGAAAACACCCTCGTACCGAGAGGCTGACCTCCCGAGGAACCGGAACCATTCCGGCGCTCACAGGCCATGCGGCCCGCCACTCCGAGAGCGTTCGTCCAAATCCGTACTGTCAAGGAAACGACCGTCACGGGCTCGTGCATGAGGTCGAGTCGTACCCAAGCTGCAGCAGACCGCCCTGGACGAACTGCCCGCTACCCTCCCCCAGTCCCTGAACGCTTGGACCCCATCATCACGGGACGGCGCGACCACGAAGCAGCCGGGAGAGTCGGGCGCCCGCCTCTCGCCCAAGACCCCTTGACCCCCAGCGGTCGAACGGGCGTCCGACTAGTATTCGTCGGTCTGAATTCCGCAGGTCAGGGCCTACCTCGTCCGCCCCGCATGACGCCTGACCCCACCTCATGCCACCCAGTCCGTGAGAGGCACGTGAGCCGCAGGAGATCCGTCAGGTTCACCTGTCGGCAAACTTAACCGAGGAAGGATCCCAGGCAGAAGGCCTCGTCAGCGGACCATGTTCGGTGGGCGACCCCTTCCCAACCGTTCCGATCGGCGGCGAGCCGCCCTTCACCCGATTCCGACAGCGCAGCCCAAACGCCATGCCGCCGCGGTCCGCCGCGCGGACCACGGGCCCGATCATTGCCCTCAACGACCACGAACACCCGCACCACCCCACGCGGCTCACCCGTACGAGCGACAGAGGATTCCCGAACCTGCCCGGTCCGTGTCGTACGTGTCACCGGATCGCAGGCGTCTCCCGTGTGGGAGCTGTTGGGACCTCAGCCCGCCGCTGGCCATGGCCGGCAAGTGGGGCTTGGTGAACGCGAGGTCGCGGTCAAGACCGTGCTCCTGCCGTCCGCGTCCTTGTCGAAGGTGGACAGCGTCAGTCCCTCGTAGGTGACGAGAACGCCGTCCTTGACCCAGATGTCGGGACCCGGACCGTCCGTGATCGGCGGCCTTGATGGCGGCGGCGATCAGCTGGACCGCGAAGTAGGCGGGGAAGACGCAGGGGCCGCTGGGGTCCTTGCGGTCGGCCTTGATCGCCTCGACGAGGTGGTGGCGAGGCGGCCGGCGGTGAGGGTGAGGATGTCGTCGACGGCTTCGAGGGCGGCGTGGTCGTGGGTGACCAGGAGGGTGGTGCGGCCGCGGGTGGCGTCGAGGATGTCGGCCAGGACGGCGGCGGCGGTGTCCGGGTCGAGGCCCTCGGTGGGTTCGTCCAGGACGAGGACCGGCGGGTCGGCGAGCAGCGCGCGGGCCAGCAGCAGGCGTTGGCGCTGGCCGCCGGACATGGTGGCGCCGTCGCCGCCGAGCACGGTCTCCCAGCCGTCGGGGAGGGACTCGATCCAGTCGAGCAGCCGGGCCCGGCGGGCGGCCTCGCGCAGAGCCTCGTCGGTGGCGTCGGGGCGGGCCAGGCGCAGGTTGGCCCGGATCGTGGTGTGGAAGACGTGGGCGTCCTGGGTGACGCCGGTGATCACGCGGCGGACGTCGGCGCCCGCGCAGTCGCGCAGTTCGCGCCCGCCGACCCGGATGCTGCCGCTCTCGTACGGGACGAACCGCATCAGCACCGCGATCAGCGTGGACTTGCCGGAGCCGCTGGCGCCGAGGAGCGCGACCCTGCGGCCGGGCGCCAGCCGCAGACTGACGCCGTCGAGGGCGGCCGGGCCGTCGGCGTCGTGGCGCACCCGTAGGTCGGTGATCTCGACGCCGAGCGGTCCGTCGGCGGGTAGCGGGGCTGGGTCGGCCGGGTCGGCGACCGGGGCCGGGGTGTCCATGAGGTCCGCGAGCCGGCGGGCGCGGGCCCGGACGTCGGCGAGCCGGCGGGCGGCGGCGGGCAGGCCGGCCAGGGCGTCGAAGGAGACCAGGGCGAGCACCGCGAGGACGGTGAGGTGGACGGCGGGCAGCCGGCCGTCGGTGTGGGCGTTCAGGCCGAGCCAGGTGACGCCGACCGTGGCCGTGGCTTGGAGGAGCAGGACGACGGCGGAGGCGAGCGAGGTGGTCAGGGCCCTGTGGCGTTCCAGGGCGGCGATCCGGGCGGTGGCCGCGCCCGCCCGCGCGTGGACGCGGCCGCGGGCGCCGTACGCGGCGAGGTCCGCGGCGCCCTCGGTCAGGTCGACGGTGAGCGCGGCGAGTTCGGCGCGCGCGGCCTTCTCCGTGCGGGCGGCCCGGCGGGACAGCGCGAGCACCAGGGCGGGCACCAGCAGTCCCGCCACGGCGAGCAGCGCCCCGAGCAGCAGTCCGGCCGAGGGGAGCAGGGCGAGGGCGGTGCCGGTGGCGGCGAGCGCGACCAGGCCGGCGGCGGTGGCCGGGAGCAGGACGCGCAGCAGCAGGTCCTGGGCGGCGTCGACGTCGTCGACCAGGCGGGTCAGCAGGTCGCCGCTGCGGAACGCCGGGGTGCCGGCCGGGGCGAGCGGGACGAGTGCCTCGTACACCCGGGCGCGGAAGTCGGCGACGGCGCGCAGCGCACCGTCGTGGCCGAGCAGGCGGTCGGCGTAGCGCAGGGTGCCGCGGCCCAGGGCGAGGGCGCGGACGGCGACGACGGCGAGGGCGACGGCGGAGATCGGCGGCTGTTCGGCGGCACGGGTGATCAGCCAGGCGGCGGTGGCCGTCAGGGCGGCGCCGCTGAGTTCGCTGCCGGCGGCGGCGAGGGCGGCGGGCAGCAGCCGGTGCCGGTACGGGAGGAGGTGGCGCAGCAGACGGAGGATGGGGCGGGAACCAGGAGTGGTGGCGGACTGGGAACCAGGAGTGGTGGCGGACTGGGAACCAGGGGTGGTGGCGGGCTGGGGTACCGGGGCTCCGGGGCGCGGTGGACGGGTCATGCGGGCACCAGCCCGTCGGCGGCCAGCACGCCCGCCCGGACGGTGACGGTCCGGTCGGTGTACGGCAGCAGGCTCGTACGGTGGGCGACCACGATCGCGGTGCGCCCGCGCATGAGGTCGACGGTGGCCCGGGTGACCGTGGCCTCGCTCTCCGGGTCGAGGTGGGCGGTCGGCTCGTCGAGCAGCAGCACGGGCGCGTCCTTGAGGAACGCACGGGCCAGGGCGATCCGTTGGCGCTGTCCGGCGGACAGCCCGGCGCCGTGCTCGCCGAGTGGCGTGGCGTACCCCTGCGGGAGCGCGTCGACGAAGCCGTCGGCGCAGGCGGCCCGGGCGGCCGCGCGAACGTCGGCGTCGGTCGCGTCGGGGCGGCCGAGGCGGATGTTGTCGGCGACGGTCGTGGCGAACAGGTGCGGGCGCTGCGGCACCCAGGCCACCTGGGCGAGCCAGGCCTCGGGGTCGAGCGCGGCGAGGTCGGTGCCGTCGACCAGGACCCGGCCCGCACCGGGGGTGACGAAGCCGAGGAACAGCGCGAGGAGGGTCGACTTTCCGGCGCCGCTCGGGCCGACCAGGGCGAGGTGCTCGCCAGGGTGGACGGTGAGCGACACGGCGTCGAGGGCGGGCGCGGCACGGTCGGGGTGGTGGACGGTGACCCCGTCCAGCCGCAGCCGCGCGGTCCGGGCGTCGGGGCAGGGGACAGGGACGGTGACAGGGCAGGGGCCGGGGCCGGGGCCGGGGCCGACGGCGGCGGCGGGGACGGGGCCGGGGCCGGGGCCGGGCAGGACGGCGGAGGCGCCCGCCACCGTCGGCTCCTCCTCGTCGTCGAGGACGGCGAAGACCCGTTCGGCCACCGTGATGCCCTCGGCGCTGTCGTGGAACGCCGCAGCCGCCGCGCGCAGCGGCAGGTAGGCCTCGGGGGCGAGGAAGAGGACGACCAGGGCGGTGCGCAGGTCCAGGTCGTCGGCCAGCAGCCGCAGGCCGACCGGGACGGCGACCAGCGCCACCGACAGGGTGGCGACGGTCTCCAGCACGAGGGAGGAGAGGAAGGCCACCCGCAGCGTCCGCATGGTGGCCCGGCGGTGGGCGTCGGCCATCTCCCGCACCACCCCGCTCTGGTGGTGCTCACGGCCGAACGCGCGCAGCGTCGGCAGTCCGGCGACCACGTCGAGGAAGTGGCCGCCGAGCCGGGCGAGCAGCCGCCACTGCCGGGCGGTGCGCCGAGCGGTGTGCATCCCGACGAGTGCGCCGAACACCGGGATCAGCGGAAGCGTGATCACGACGATCAGCGCGGAGCTCCAGTCGGTCCACCACAGCCATCCGACGACCACGAGCGGGACGACGGCGGTGGCGGCCATGGTGGGCAGGTAGCCCGTGAGGTACGGGTCCAGGGCGTCGAGGCCGCGGGTGACCAGGGTGACCGTCTCGCCGTGCCGGCGGGCGGCCAGGCGCCGGGGGCCGGTGCGCCGCAGGCGTTCGGCGAGGCGGTCGCGCAGCACGCGCTTGGCCTCGGCGGCGGTGCGCTGGGCGAGGGCGCCACGGGCCCAGGCCAGCAGGGCGCGCAGGGCGAGGACGGTTCCGAGGGCGGCGAGGCCGGTGGCCCGCGGGCCGCGTCCGGCGAAGCCGTCCGCGAGCAGGCCGGCCAGCAGGCCGGCCTGGCCGACGACGAGTCCGGCGCCCAGCAGGGCGAGTCCGGCGGAGGTGGTCAAGTGGTGGCGCAGCACTTGGAGTTCGCGCCGAAGGCGGTGTTCGACCGGTTTCATCCCGTGGTCCCTCCCGGGTGTTGCCGCCGGCCGCGTGCCGCGCGTGGCGGGCCGCCGACGGGCGTCGGCCGGTCGCGAACGGGCGGGCGGCCGACGGCGGTGGGTCAGAAATAGCTGGGGTGGCGCCGGCCGGTCCGGCCGCGGAACGCCCACCAACTCCAGGCCTGGTAGGCGAGGATCACCGGGACGACCACCACGCCGAACCCGATCAGCAGCTTCAGCGTGGCATGGTCGGCGACGGCGTCGTCGACGGTGAGCCCCGCCCCGGAGGACGCGGCCAGCAGGTACGGGTACTGGCCGGCTCCGACCAGTAGCACCGGCAGCGCGGTGGCGGCGCAGGTGGCGGTGAACGCCAGGGTGTCGTTCCCGCGGGTCAGGTACCACCAGCCGGCCGCGAGGGCCGCCGCGACGAGGGCGAACAGCACCGCCGAGGTGCCCGGCCTGGTCATCGAGGCCCCCGCCCCGAACAGTGAGAGCACCAGCGCGAGGGCGCTCGCGACGCCGGCCGAGGCGACCAGCGTGGCGCCCACCCGCCGTGCGGTGGCGGCGAGTTCGGGTTCCGAGCGGAGTGCGACGAAGGCCGCGCCGTGCCCGGCGAAGAGCAGGGCGGTGGCGACCCCGCAGGTCAGCGTGAACGGGGCGAACACGTCGCCGGCGCCGATGTGGAAGGAGCCGTCCGCCCGGCGCGGCACGCCGTGCAGCAGCAGGCCGACCACGATGCCCCAGCACACGGCGGGCAGTGCACCGCCCAGCACCACCAGGGCGTTCCACCGGCGCAGGGCCCGGGGGTCGCGGGAGCGGCCGCGCAGCTGGATCGCGGCGTTGCCGAGCACCAGGCCGACCAGGATCGCCACGATCAGCGGGTACAAGCCGGACAGCAGGCTGCCCTCCAGGTGCGGGAAGGCACCGAACATCACGCCGGCGAAGGCGACCAGCCAGACCTCGTTGCCGAGGAAGAACGGGGCGATCGCGTCGAGCGCGGCGTTCCGCTCCCGCGGGCCGGTCGGGGTACCGCCGGAGGTGCCGAGGAATGGGGACAGCATCTGGACGCCGTAGTCGTAGCCGCCGAGTACGAAGTAACCGGCGAGCAGCAGGCCGAGGAGGGCCAGCCAGAGGGTTTCCAGGCTCATGTATCCCAACCTTCCGTCATGTCAGTGGAGTTCATCTCGGCGCGGGGCCGGTGGTCCGGTTCAGAAGACCGGGACCGGCTGCTTCCCGTCGGAGCCGCCCGCACCGGGCAGGTCGTCGGCGGGCGGCTCGCCGGCGCCGAGCTGGGCGCCGTCCGGGCCGCGGCGGGCGAAGCGGGTGATCAGCGTCCAGTTGGTCACCGCGAGGGCGGTGAAGATGGCGATGAACACCACGCAGGACACCATCAGGGATCCCCTGCCGACGTTCGAGAGCGCGTCCTCGACGGTCAGCTCCCCGTAGACGAGCCATGGCTGGCGTCCGACCTCGCGCACCACCCAGCCGCCGACGGAGGCGATGAAGGGTAGCGGGATGATCGCGGTCATGAAGTAGGCGAGCCAGCGTTTGCGCACCAGCAGGTCCTTCAGCAGCAGGAAGGCGGCGACGAACGTGATGGTCGACACCGTGTTGCCGAGGATCGTCATCAGGTCCATCGAGTTCCTCACCCAGCCCTGCCAGGGCACGTAGTCCCCGGGGCCGTGCTGGGCGACCAGCCGCGCCTGCTCCTCGGCGACGCCGCCGCCCTTCAGGAGGGCCGCCTTCATCGGCTGGGTCCGCTCGATCACGGGGATCTGCAGGTTGCCGACGATGATGACGAAGAACGAGGCCGACATGCTGATCCAGACGCCCAGGCGCAGCGAGCTGCGGAACAGCGCGGTCTCCCGGGTGCCCTTGGCGAAGTGCCAGGCGCTGATGCCGGCGACGAACATGCCGCCGGTGGTGAGCGCGGCGAGTGCGAGGTGGCCGAGCGCCACCAGGGCGTTGGCGTTGGTCAGCAGCGCGCCGAAGTCGGTCAGGTAGGCGGCGCCGTCGCGCACCTCGTAGCCGACCGGGTGCTGGAGGAAGCCGTTGGCGACCAGGATCCAGAACGCCGAGGCGTACGCGGTGAGAGCGACCAGCCAGATCAGCGTGACGTGCACGCCGCGGCCCAGCCGGCCCCAGCCGAAGATCCACATGCCGAGGAAGGTGGACTCGGCGAAGAAGGCGATGAGGGTCTCCAGCGCCAGCGGGGCGCCGAAGACGTTGCCCGCGAACTTGCTCAGGCCGCTCCAGCTGAGTCCGAACTGGAACTCCATGACGAGGCCGGTGACGATCCCGACCGCGTAGTTGATGACGTAGAGCTGGCCCCAGAAGCGAGTCATGCGTTCCCGTACCGCGCGGGTGGCGGGGTCCCGGGTGTACGCGGCCCGGGTGTGCATGATCGCCACGATGGGGACCAGCCCCATGGTGAGGATGACGAACAGCCAGTGCACGCTGGTGGTGGCCGCGAACTGGAGTCGGGCCAGATCCGCAGCGCTCATGATGCGACCTTCCTGGGGGGCGGTTGGCCCCCGGGTCGGCAGGCGGACAGGGGATAGGAGGAGGGAAATGGGAGGGGAGGGGAGGGAGGGAGGGTTCCTCGCTACGCGTGTGCGGGTGGTGGGCAGGAGTGCTGCCCACCACCTGTGCGACGAACCCCACCGAGGACGTTAGGCGAGGCTTGCTTATGCCTTCCAAGACCGGTTTTGCTATGTATGGATAACCCATGAGGCATAAGCAGAGGTGAACCGTGGATTTGCTGCAACTGCGCTACTTCCAGGCCGTCGCCCGTTTCGAGCACATCAGCCGCGCCGCCGAGGAGCTCAACGTCGCCCAGCCCTCGCTCAGCCGCACCATCGCCCGGCTGGAGGCCGAGCTGGGCTCGCCGCTCTTCGACCGGCAGGGCCGGCGGATCCGGCTGAACCAGTACGGAGTGGTGTTCCTGCGCCACGTCGACCGCGCGCTGAGCGAACTCGACGACGCGCGCCGGGCGCTGAGCGAGGCGCGGGAGACCGGGCTCGGCCGGGTCGGCGTGGCCTCCGAGACCCTGCTCACCGTCACCCATCTGATGGGCGGCTTCCGGACCGCCTTCCCGGGCGCCGAGGTGCGGCTCTTCCAGTCGACCGTGCACGAGATGGACCGCCAACTCCGTGCGGGGGAGGTCGACTTCTGCGTGGCCTCGCAGCCGCTGGACGGCCCGGACCTGGAGTCGGTCGAGCTGCTCCGTGAGGAAGTGCTGCTGGCCGTGCCGCGCGGGCACTGGCTGGACGGCCGGGAGAGCGTGACGATCGCCGAGCTCGCCGACGAGCCCTTCGTCACCACCCGCCGCGGGCACTGGCAACGCGCCCTGCTGGACCGGATGTTCGCCGCCGAAGGGCTCAGCCCGCGACTGTCCTGCGAGGGCGACGAGCCGGGCGCCAGTCAGGACATGATCAGCAGCGGCCTGGGCATCGGCCTCATTCCGGCGATGTCCCGGCTGGCCGGCACCGACACGCACGTGCCGGTGGCCTGGGTGCACGTGGCGGCGCCGAACTGCCACCGGGTGCTGGCCCTGGTGTGGAACCGGGCCGCCTACCATTCCGAAGCAGCCCGCCGTTTCCGGGAGTTCACCGTCAGCAGGCCGCTCTTGACGCACCGTCGGCCGGACCCTCGGACGGCCGGCGAGTGGGCCTGACCGACCCGGCGGGCTCCCGGCGTGCCGGTGATCGATCCTGGTGCGCCGGGGCTCCCCTGCTACGCTCGAACGCGCTGCCGTATTCCTGGCCGAGGGCGTCCCGTGCCCGAACGGCCGGTATGAGATGGCGGGTTGGCGAAGCCCTGCGCCACTGCACCCCTACGCCACTGCACCCCTGCTCCCGCACCACCCACCGGCGGCACCGTCCCACCTTCCTCTTTCACGTGAACCGGTGCCCGTGCCGGCCTCGACGTCTACGAGGAGGAGACCGGCGTCTTCTTCTACGACCGCTCGGTCGAGGGCATCAGCGACGACACCCTCGCCCGCCTGGTCACCTTCCCCCAGGTCCTGATCACCTCCCACCAGGCCTACTTCACCCACACCGCCGTCGGCCAGGTCATCGACACCACCATCCGCAACATCGACGACTTCGAGGCCGGCCGACACAGCGAGAACACCCTCGTCCCGAAGGGCCGACCTCCCGGGGAACCGGAACCATTCCGGCGCTCACACGGCCCTGGACAATGCCGCCGCGGAGAGCTTCGACTCGCTGATCAAGGTCGAGTACGTCCACCGGCACCACGTCGTCACCCGAGCCGAGGCGCGGCCGAAGATCGCCACCCGGCTCACCGACTTCTACGACACGCGCCGGAGGCACAGCGCCGCCGGCGGACCACCGCCCGCAGAGTTCGAACGGATCATCGGCGAAGCACGGGCCAGCCGCCGGCACGAGGGCCTGGCCACACAGGAAGACCTCTACCAAACCAGGGGATTGACAGTCCGGGCCGGAGGGATTCCCGGGGCCGTGGACCTTCCGAGGGTCTCGCCAACTGATGTCGCGTCAGCTGACAGGGCCTTAACGGCCTTGCGGACGAATCTTCTTGACGAGCATCAAGTAGTGGCACATCATGACCACGCGTCGTCGATGTTGATCGCTCTGAAACTCCGCGACGGGGGAACTGAGACTGATGGGGGAACAGTGATGCGGACTCTGAACGTGGTTCTGATCGGTAAGGGTGGTGTCCTCGCTCGCTGCGGTGAGGCGCTGCTGTCGGCAGGGCACCGGGTCCGGGCGGTGGTGACCGGCGACGCCCTGGTCCGCGCCTGGGCCGTCAAATCGGGAATCGGCCACCACGACCTCGATGACGCGCTTCTCGACCCGGCCCGGCTGTCGTGCGACGTGCTCCTCAGCATCGGGAACGACGCCCTGATCCCCGAGGCACTGCTGGCATGCGCGCATGGGACGAGCGTCAACTACCACTACGGTCCGCTGCCCGAGTACGCCGGCCTGAACGCACCCTCCTGGGCCGTCGCCAACCGTGAGAGCGACTACGCCATCACGTGGCACCGGATCGGCGAGCTGGTCGACGGCGGCGACATCCTCAAGCGGATACCGGTGCCGGTCGAGCCCGACGAGACCGCGCTGTCGCTGGGCGTGAAGTGCGACGAGGCGGCTGTCGCGAGCGTGGCCGAACTGGTCGGCGACATCGCCGAAGGCCGTGAGGCCGCCGCCCCTCAGGACCTGGCCGCGCGTCGCTACTTCTCCCGGCACACGCAGTTCTCCGCCGAGGGCCTGATCGACTGGGCCCGCGAGGCCGAGGACATCGTCGCCATGGTCCGGGCGACCGACCACGGGCTGTTCGGCTGCCCGCTCGTGTGGCCCAAGGTGAACGTCAACGGGCGCATTCTCGCCGTCCGCGAGGCCCGCGTCGGCGCGGCGTCCCCCGGTGCCGCACCCGGCGAGGTGCTGACCTGCGACGCGGACGGCCTGAACGTGGCCACGGCCACCGGTGCCGTTCGCCTGATCCGGCTGAGCACGCTGGAGGGCGAGCCGGTCGACCCGGACAGCCTCCGGACGGAGAACGCGGTCCGGACCGGCCTGATCCTCCTGGCTCCCGGCGACGCGCTCCGGGACGGCATCACCGAGACCGGCACCCGGGCGTCGAAGGCCGCCGCTCACTGGCGCAAGCGTCTCGGCGCCGACGCCCACCCGTTCCGCCTGCCCTTCACACCGCAGGCCTCCGGCACCGAGCAGGACGCCGCTCCCGTCGTCGCGCGCTGCGCCGCTCCCGGCGGAGCGTCCGCCCTGGCCGGCCTGGTGAGCACGTACCTGAGCCGGGCGGCCGGGGCGTTCGACCTCACTCTCGCCGTCGCCGCACCCCGCGACGGGATCGACCCCGGCTACCGGGACCTGTTCGCCGCCTGGCTGCCGCTGCGCG
Organism: Kitasatospora sp. NPDC058218; assembly: GCF_042882445.1. Classification (NCBI taxonomy): domain Bacteria; kingdom Bacillati; phylum Actinomycetota; class Actinomycetes; order Kitasatosporales; family Streptomycetaceae; genus Kitasatospora; species Kitasatospora sp. NPDC058218. The sequence continues at coordinate 28,788 of NZ_JBHVWC010000035.1, forward strand.
CCACGGTCGACCCCGGCCGGACGATCGCCGACAACCTCCGGGCGGTCGCCGAGGAGTTCCGTCTCGGGCAGGAGAAGGGATGGCTGCGCCGTGACCAGATCGGACGGGACGAGACGCTGCGCCGGCTGTGGGACGCCGGCGACCTGATACCCGACGTGATGATCTCGTGGGCCGATGCGGCGGAGCCCGCGGACGGCCGGCGCCCGGCGCTGAACCTGGTCGTCCGACCCGACGGCGAGACGGTCGAGTTCCACTTCGACGCCCGGCGTCTGGCCCGCGGCGACGTCGCGCGCCTGGCCGCGCAGATCGGCGGCTGGTGCGACCGCGTACCCGGGCTGGCCGACGAGACCCTGGCGTCCGTCGACATCCTCTCGGCGTCGGAGCGCGCGTCGTTGACCGACGCCTTCAACGCCACCGACGACGACGCCGTCCTCGGCCACCGCCTGCACACGCTCTTCGAGCAGGCCGCCGAGCGTCACGCCGACAACGTCGCACTGATCTGCGCCGACACGCGGCTGACCTACGGTGAGCTGAACAGCCGGGCGAACCGTGTCGCGCGCACGCTGATCGAGCGCGGCATCGGCCGCGGCGACCTGGTCGGCATAGGGCTGGACCGCTCGCCCGACGTCGTCGTGGCCGTGCTGGCGGCGCTGAAGACGGGTGCCGCCTACGTGCCGGTCGACCCGGCGTTCCCGGCGGAACGCATCCGCCAGGTGATCGACGACGCCGACCCTCGGATCGTCCTCACCCCGACCGCGACACCCGCCAACCTCGCCGAGTGGTCGACGCGCTGCCTGAGCATCACGGACGCTGCCGGCGGGCGTGCCGACGGCGACGCCGCCGACCCGGGCGTCGAGGTCCAGGCCGACGACCTCGCCTACGTCATCTACACCTCCGGCACGTCCGGCACGCCCAAGGGCGTGGAGATCAGCCATGGCGCGCTGTGCAACCTGCTGGAGTCCATGCGCCGGGAGCCCGGCTGCGCCGAGACCGACCGGCTGCTGGCGGTCACCACCATCTCCTTCGACATCGCGGTCCTGGAACTGTTCCTGCCGCTGCTCAGCGGGGCCGCCACGGTCATCGCCCAGGCCCACGAGACGGTCGACGCGAACGCGCTGATCGGCCTGATGGAGCGTCACGGGATCACGATGATGCAGGGCACGCCGGCGACCTGGCAGCTGCTGCTGGACGCGGGCTGGCAGGGCGACCCCCGCCTGGGCAAGATCCTGTGCGGGGGTGAGGCCCTGCCGCGCGCACTGGCCGACCGTCTGCTCGGCTGCGGCGACGCCGTCTGGAACATGTACGGGCCCACCGAGACCACCGTCTGGTCCAGCATCTGGCGGGTGGAGCCGGAGGGCGATGTCGTCATCGGCCGGCCGGTGGCCAACACCCAGCTCTACGTCCTGGACGAGAACCTCGCGCCGGTGCCGCCCGGCTTCTCCGGAGAACTGTGCATCGGCGGCGCCGGCGTGGCACACGGCTACCACGCCGCCCCCGAGCAGACCCAGGGCCGCTTCGTCCCCGACCCGTTCCGCGCCGGCAACACGCTGTACCGCACCGGCGACCTGGCCCGGTTCGTCGCACCCGGCGCGCTTCGCGTGCTCGGCCGCAACGACAGCCAGCTGAAGCTCCGCGGCTACCGCATCGAACTGGGCGACATCGAGGCGACGCTGACCGCCCACGACGACATCGCCCGCGCAGTCGTCGTCGGCCGCGACGAGCAACTGGTCGCCTACTGCGTCCGCGAGGCCGCCGCGCCCACCGAGTCCGCCCACGACGAGGAGGTGCAGCGCGCCGCGCTGGCCGAGTGGGCCGGCGCCTGGGACCGCGCCTACGAGTCCGACGCCGATGACGCCACCTTCAACCTGGCCGGCTGGCGCAACAGCTACGACGGTCTGCCGTTCTCCGTGGCCGAGATGCGTGACTGGCAGCGCGGTTCGGTCGACCGCATCCTGTCCTACGCACCCCAGCGCGTGTTCGAGGTCGGCTTCGGCACCGGCCTGATGATGTTCGCCGTCGCGCCGCACTGCACCGCGTACCACGCGGTGGACGCCTCGGCCCAGGCCGTCGAGGTCACCCGGAACCACCTGCGGTCGCTGCCGAACGTCACGTGCGAGCACCGCCCGGCGCACGACCTGCCGGCCGTGGCCGCCGGCTCCTTCGACACCGTGATCGTCAACTCGGTGGCCCAGTACTTCCCGAGCGTCGACTACCTGACCTCGGTGCTGGAGTGGGCGACCACCGCGGTGACGGACGGGCGGGTGTTCCTCGGTGACATCCGCGACCTGTCGCTGCTGCGCCTGTTCCATGCCGACGTGGTCCAGTTCCGCCACGACGACCTCGCGCCCGAGGAGGTGGCCCGCCACGTCGAACGCGCGGTGCGGGCCGAGCGCGAACTGGTCGTCGCGCCGGACTACTTCGCCGACCTCCCCTCCCTCTTCCCGCAGATCACCCGCGTGGACGTCATGCTGCGCAACAGCCGGCACGTCAACGAGATGACTCGCTACCGCTACGACGTGACGATCCACGTCGGCGGCGCCCCGGAGGCGCACGCCGCCGGCGCCGAGCACGACTGGCGGACCGAGTCGCTGGAGATCGCAGCCGTGCCCGCGCTGCTCGCCGGCCTCGACGGCGGGCCGCTGCGCCTGACCGACGTGCCCAACGGCCGGCTCGCCGGGGTGCCCGATCGGGTCGGGGCCCTCGGCGAGTCGACGGAACCGTACGCCCTCCCGGTGGATCCCCGTGACCTCAGCGAGGTCGCCCAGGAGGCCGGACTGGAATGCGCGCTGCTCCCCAGCCGCTCCGGTGACAAGTGGACGTTCGACGCGGTGTTCTGGCACCCGGGCCTGACGCCGGACCTGAGCCTGCGCCCGGCAGCCGCCACCGACCGCGCCACGCTGGCCCGGTATGCGAACGTGCCCGCGGCGGGCGAGCCCGCCAAGGAGTCGATGGGCCGCCTCCTTCGCCCCTGGCTGGCCGAGCGGCTGCCCGCGTACATGGTGCCGACGTTCTTCGTCGAGCTCGACGAGTTCCCGCTCACCCCCAACGGCAAGATCGACCGCAACGCCCTGCCGAGCCCGGTCACCGACCCCGGAGCCATCGCCAAGCCCGCCAACGAGCTGGAGCGGGACATCGTCGCGATCTGGTCGGACGTACTGGGCCACGACCGCATCGGCGTCAACCAGAACTTCTTCGAGATCGGCGGTGACTCCCTGCGCGTGGTCCGCGTCCAGACCCGGCTGGAGAAGGTGCTGGGCCGGCCGATCTCCTCGGCCAAGCTCTTCGAGCATTTCACCGTCAAGGCCCTGGCGGCGCACCTCACCGGCACCCGGACCGGCCCGACGCAGATCCCGTCGAGCCGCCGGGCGGAGGACGAGCCCATCGCCATCATCGGCATGGCCTGCCGGCTTCCCGGCGACGTGAGCAGCCCGGACGAGTTGTGGGACCTGCTGGAGCGCGGGGCCGACGGCATCAGCGAGGTGCCCGCCGACCGATGGGACGCCGACGCGATCTACGACCCCGACCCGGATGTGCGTGGCAAGTCGGTGACACGCCGCGGGGGCTTCCTCGCCACGCCGATCGACATGTTCGACGCGTCGTTCTTCGGCATCGCGCCGCGGGAGGCGCACGCGATGGATCCGCTCCAGCGACTGATGCTGGAGACGACGTGGGAGGCGTTCGAACGCGCGGGCTACACGCTCGACCAGCTGCGCGGAAGCCAGACCGCCACGTACATCGGCGTCGGCAAGAACTCCTCGTACCACGAGTACGGCATCACCACCGGCGGTTCCATAGCCGACCTGGACGGGTACGTGGGTACGGGCTCCGCGCTCGCGACCGCGTCCGGCCGGATCTCCCACGTGCTCGGCCTCGAAGGCCCGACCATCACGATCGACACGGCCTGTTCGTCGTCCCTGGTGACCACTCACCTCGCCGCCAACGCGCTGCGTGACGGCGAGTGCGACCTGGCCGTTTCCGGCGGCGCGACGATCCTGCTCACGTCCAACATGAACGTCGAGTTCAGCCGGCTGCGCGGGATGTCGCCCGACGGGCTGTGCCGGTCGTTCTCCGCCGACAACGACGGGACCGGATGGAGTGAGGGTGTCGCCGTCGTCATCCTGAAGCGGCTCTCCGACGCGCAACGCGACGGCGACACCATCCATGCCGTCCTGCGCGGCACCGCCGTCAACCACGACGGCCATGCGGCGAGCCTGACCACGCCCAGCGGACCCGCTCAGCAGAAGGTCATCCGCACGGCCCTCGGCGCGTCCGGGCTGCAGCCGAAGGACATCGACTACCTGGAGGCCCACGGCACCGGCACCCGCCTCGGCGACCCCATCGAGGGCACCGCCCTCGGCGAGGTCTTCGGCGGCAGTCACCCCGACGAACCGCTGTGGGTCGGCTCGGTCAAGTCGAACCTCAGCCACACCCAGGCGGCCGCCGGCCTGGCGGGTGTGATGAAGGTCGTCCTGTCCATGCGGCACAACGTGATTCCGCGCACCCTGCACGTCTCCGAAGCCACCCCGGACGTGGACTGGGCAGGCGCGAACATGGCCCTGGCCCGGGAGCCGCAGCCGTGGCTGCCGAAGGAGCGGCCGCGCCGCGCCGGCGTGAGCTCGTTCGGCATCGGCGGCACCAACGCACACGTCATCGTGGAGGAACCGCCGGCGCCCCTCCCGTCGGACAGGACCGCGGCGCAGCCGCCGTCGACGCTGCCGTTCGTGGTGTCCGGGTCCACCGACGCCGCCCTGCGCGCGCAGGCCGAGGCGCTGCACCAGTACGTGGGCATGAACATCCAGGACCGGCTTCTCGACCTGGCGCATTCGCTGGCCACCACCCGCAGCCACTTCCGCAAGCGGCTCGTGGTCATGGCGAAGGACAGATCCGAACTGCTGGACAAACTCGGTTCCTTCGCCCGCAGCGGGGAGACCCCGCCCGGCGCCGCGCGGACCGGTGACACTGCCCAGGAGCAGCACCTGGCCCTGCTGTTCACCGGGCAGGGCAGTCAACTGGTCGGCATGGGACGGGATCTGTACGAGACCCATCCGGCGTTCCGCGACGCGCTCGACGAGATCGTCGCCCACTTCACCGAACTGGACCGTCCGCTGCTCGACGTCATGTGGGCCGAGGAGGGGACCGCCGACGCCGCGCTGCTCGACCGGACCGACTTCACCCAGCCGGCCCTCTTCGCGCTGGAGGTGGCGCTGTGGCGGCTGTGGGAGAGCTGGGGCGTGCGGCCGCAGCTGCTCCTGGGCCACAGCATCGGTGAACTCGCCGCCGCGCACGTCGCCGGCGTCTTCGACCTGGCCGACGCGTCCCGTCTGGTGGCCGCCCGGGGCCGCCTGATGCAGGCGCTGCCCAGCCGCGGCGCGATGGCTTCGATCGAGGCCGGCGCTGCCGAGGTCGAGGCCGCGGTGCGGGAGCTGGACCTGACCGGCACGATCGATCTGGCCGGCCTCAACACCCCGACACAGACCGTCGTCTCCGGCGACACCGACTCCGTGCGGGCCCTGGTGGCGCACTTCGCCGGCCAGGAACGCCGGGTCAAGGAACTGACGGTGTCGCACGCGTTCCACTCCCACCACATGGACGCCATGCTGTCCGGCTTCCAGGCGGTCGCCGAGACCGTGACGTACCGTCCCCCGACGATCCCGCTGGTCAGCAGTCTCACCGGAGCCCCGGCCGCGCCGGGCGAGTTCGAGCAGGCCTCCTACTGGGTGCGCCAGGTGCGCCGCGCGGTGCGCTTCAGCGATGGCATCGCGGCCCTGCACCGCGAGGGCGTCACCACCTTCCTGGAGCTCGGTCCGCAGCCGGTGCTCTCCGGCATGGGCGTGGCGTGCCTGGCCGACGAGACCGACGTCGCGTGGCTGCCGTCGCTGGCCGCGGGCAAGGACGGCTCCGCCGTCGCCCTGGGCAGCCTCGCCGAGCTCCACGTGAGGGGCGTGCCGGTCGACTGGCGGGGCTGGTTCGGGCCCGCCGGCGGTGAGCGGGTCGCCCTGCCCACCTACGCCTTCCAGCGTGAGCGCTTCTGGTTCGAGCCGTCGACGCAACGCTCGGTCGGCGCCGGTCTGGACGACACCGACCACCCGCTGCTGGGCGGCGTCGTACGGATCGCCGGCACCGAGACGGCCGTGTTCACGACCGTGGTGGCGCCCGAGGAGCCGGCGTGGGTGCAGGACCACCAGATCATGGGCACCGTCCTGATGCCGGGCACCGCGTACATCGAGGCGATGCGCTCGGCCGCCGACGCCACCGCGCCCGGCGAATGGGACGTGGCCGACGTCGACTTCCTGTACCCGATGGTGTTCGCCGGCGGCGCACCCGCCCGCCTGCAGGTCGTCGTGGGAGAGGAGTCCGAGGGCTCCCGGCCGGTCCAGGTGTACAGCGCGCCGGACCGCAGGGACGGCGAGTGGCTGTTGCACGCCGAGGGCCGGATCGTGCCCGCGAAGCCCGTCACGGCAGGCGCCGTGGTGCTGCCACCGCCGGGTGCCGAGCGTCTCGACATATCCGCGCTCTACGACGAACTGGACACCGTCGGCTACGAGTTCGGCCCGGTGTTCCGGGGCATTCAGGAGGCGTGGCAGGCCGACGGGGTGGTGTGGGCCCGTGCGGCCCTGCCCGAGGAGGCCGCGCACACCGCCCGCTCCTACGTCCTGCACCCGGCCCTGCTGGACTCGGCGATGCAGTCGCAGCTCTTCAGCATGCGGATGCACAACACGAACCCCGAGGACGTGCTCGTGCCGTTCGAGGCGGAACGCCTGTCGATACGGGAGAAGGGCCTGGCGGAGGTGTGGGTCCGGGTCGCCGAGTTCGAGATGGGCGACGGCGAGTTCCACGCGTCCCTGGACCTCTTCGACTCCGCCGGCGAGAACGTCGGCCGACTGGAGCGGATGCACGCCCGGCGGGTCGACCGCGCGGTGCTGCGAAGGCTGGCCGCGGAGGGCGTGGACCGGCTCCGGTTCGAGGTGAACTGGCGGTCGGCCGACACCGAGAAGGCGGAGGTCGGCGGTTCCTGGGGCCTGCTGTCGCCGGGCGGTGACGTGCCGTGGGCGGCGGAGGTGAAGAGGGCGCTGAGCCGGGCCGGTGTCCAGGCGTTCAAGGTGCGCTCTCTGGAGGAGGCCGAGGAGCTCGACGGCGTCATCTGCCTGTGGGACGCCGGCAAGGACACCCTGGCCGGGGCGCACACGCAGTCCGCCGCGGCACTCGGCCAGCTCCACACCGCCGCCGAGACCGGGTTCGTGCCACCGTTGGTGTGGCTGACCCGCCGCGCAGTGGGCGTCAACGCCGACGACATGGCCTCCGGGCTCGGCGCGGGACCGCTGTGGGGCCTGATGCGCACCGCCCGCAGCGAGCACCCCGACCTCGCGCTGCGCCTGCTCGACCTCGGCGACGAGGACGCCGATCTGGCCGCTCTCGCCCCGGCGCTGATGCTCTCCGACGAACCGGAGTGCGTGCTGCGGCACGGCGAGGTACTCGTCCCGCATCTCGAACGGGTCGGCGCCTCGGGCGAGCTGACCCTGCCCCCGGAGGGCCGCTGGCAGCTGGAGATCGCCGCCAAGGGCCGTCTGGACCAGCCGCTGTCGGTGCGCAAGGTGACCCCGAAACCGCTGGCGGCGGGCATGATCAGGGCCGACGTGAAGGCCGCCGGGGTGAACTTCCTGGACGTGCTCAACGCGCTCGGCATGGTCGAGCTCCCGGTGTTCGGCATGGAGTTCTCCGGCGTGGTCACCGAGGTCGGTGCCGGTGTCAAGGACGTCCGGGTGGGCGACCGGGTGCTGGGCCTCGGCCAGGGCTCGTTCGCCGCGGAGGTCGTCACCGACGCGCGCTGGGTGGTCCGCGTCCCGGAGAACCTCACGTTCGAGGAGGCCGCGACCGTCCCGATGGCGTTCCTGTCGGCGTGGTTCGGCCTGCACGACCTGGGCGCGCTGAAGCCGGGCGAGCGGGTGCTGGTCCACTCCGCGGCCGGCGGCGTCGGCATGGCGGCCGTCCAGCTGGCACGACTGCACGGCGCCGAGGTGTACGGCACCGCCAGCGAGCCGAAGTGGGCGGCGCTGCGCGAGATGGGGCTGGACGACGACCACATCGCGTCCTCCCGCGATCTGGGCTTCGTCGAGTCGTTCGGCCGCACCGCGCCCGGACGCGGCTTCGACGTCGTACTGAACTCGCTCGCCGACGCGTTCATCGACACGAGCCTCGGCATGCTGGGCGAGGGCGGACGCTTCCTGGAACTCGGCAAGATCGACCTGCGGGAGCAGTCGTGGGTGGACGAGAACCACCCCGGCGTGAAGTACCGGGTCTACCACCTGCTGGAGGCCAGTCCGGACCGGATGCACGCGATGCTCGTGTCGCTGGCCGAGCTGTTCGCGGCGGGCAAGCTCACGCCACTGCCGCTGCGCAGCTTCCCGATGACGGCCACGTCCGACGCGCTGCGCTTCATGGCCCAGGCCCGGCACGTGGGCAAGGTGGTGCTGACACCCACCGAGCAGAAGGAGTTCGTCCAGCCGGGCGGATCGGTGCTGATCACCGGTGGCGTCGGGGGCCTGGGCGGGCAGGTCGCCACCTGGCTGGCGGACGCCCACGGGGTGCGCGACTTCGTGCTCACCTCGCGGCGCGGCCCGGACGCCCCCGGCGCGGTCGCGCTGGTGGCCGGCCTGGAGGAGCTCGGCGCCACCGCCACGGTGGTGGCCGCCGACTCCGGCGACGCGGACAGCATGGCCTCGGTGCTGGCCCTGTTCGACGCCGACCGTCCGCTGCGCGGTGTGGTCCACGCGGCCGGTGTGCTCGACGACGGTGCGCTGTCGGCGCTGACGCCCGAACGGCTGGACACCGTCTTCTCGCCGAAGGTGGACGGGGCCTGGCACCTGCACCAGCTGACGCAGGACGTCGACCTGGACTTCTTCCTGCTCTTCTCCTCGATCTCCGACATCCTGGGGGCACCGGGCCAGGGCAACTACGCGGCGGCCAACGCCTTCCTGGACTCGCTCGCGCACCTGCGCCGGGCCCAGGGCCTGCCGGCCACCTCGGTGGCCTGGGGACCGTGGGACGGCGAGGGCATGGCCGCGACGCTCAGCGAGCGGGACCGGGCCCGGATCAGCCGCACCGGCATGGACGCGCTCTCTCCGCAGGACGGCCTGGAGCTGCTGGAGGAGACGGTGCGCAGCGGCCGCCCGCTGACCGTGGCGGCCGCACTGGACCTCACCAGCCTCCAGAGCTACTACGAGGGCCAGGGTGGCGTGCCCCCGCTGCTGCGCTCGCTGCTGAGCACCCGCGGTGGCAGCGGCGCACGCACCAAGGGCGACGGCGGTGCGGGTCTGCGCAGGCTGCTCGGCCAGACCGTTCCGGCGGAGCAGGAGTCGGTCGTGCTGGACATGGTCCGCGAGGGCGTGGCCAGGACGCTGGGCTTCGCCTCGATGAACGACGTGGACCCCGGCCTGCCGCTGCAGGACCTCGGCATCGACTCGCTGACCGCCGTCCTGATGCGCAACCAGCTCGCGGACATGACCGGCCTCGCGCTGCCGGCGAAGATCGCGCTCGATCGTCCGAACCTGAAGTCGCTGGCTCAGTTCCTGCTGGAGAAACTGCTGGAGCGTGGCCTGGACGCGCCGTCGGAGGCGGCCGTCTCCACCGGTGAGGACACTGCCGGGCCGGCCGGTGCGACGGACACGGACAACGCGGCCGGTCTCGACATGGCGCCGGTGCGCAAGGGTTACCTGGACCCGACGCTGCGGTTCGACAACTGCCGGGGCGACCTGGGGCGTCCGGAATCCGTGTTCCTCACCGGCGCCACGGGCTTCGTCGGCGCCTTCCTCCTGCGCGAACTGCTGGCCGCCGGCGTCGCCACGCACTGCCTGGTGCGGGCCGATGACCAGGAGAGCGCCACGCGGCGGCTGACCGGTGTGCTGTCGAGCTACGGCATGTGGCAGGACGACTTCGCGTCGCTGCTGCACCCGGTGGTGGGCGACCTGTCCCAGCCCCTGTTCGGGCTGACGGACGAGGCGTTCGGCCGACTCGCCGACGAGGTCGACGCGGTGTGCCACTCCGGCGCCCTCGTGGACTGGGTACGGCCCCTGAGCGACTACATCGGCCCGAACGTGGTCGGTGTGCACGAGGCCCTGCGGCTGGCGTCGACGGGCCGCGGCAAGTCGGTGCACGTCATGTCGACCTTCGGGACCCTGCCGCGCTACCTCGGGTACGAGGTCACGCCGGACGAGATGGAGTACGGCTACGTCACCTCCAAGTGGATGGCGGAGCAGATGGTGACCGCGGCGCGCTGGCGCGGCGCCAAGGCCTCGGTGTACCGGCTGCCGTTCGTGGGGCCGTCGGCCACGACGGGCCACTTCCGGCTCGACCGCGGCGACTTCCTGCACAACCTGGTCGCCGGCAGCATGGCCCTGGGGTGCTTCCCGAGCACGGGCGCCAGTCTCGCGGCCGTCCTGCCGGTCGACCACCTGTCCCGGACCATCACCGCGATCATGCTCGACGAGCGGGACCGCATCGGCCGGGACTACGACTTCGTCAACGCCGGGGCGCCGAGCTTCAACCGCTTCTTCGAGATGGTCGGCGCGGCGGCGGGCTCCGGTGAGCTGGTGCCGTTCGACGAGTGGAAGCAGCGGGCCCTGGCCTTCGCGGTCGCGGACACCACGAGTGCGCTGGCCCGGATCGCCGCACTCGTGGACGGACTGACGCCGGACAACCTGACGCTCACCTTCGGGGCCGGCCTCGCCGGCGAGCACGTGCTGGGCGGCGACGACCATCCCGCGGCGCCGTTCGACGAGCAGTTCGTCGAGAGGTACGTCCACCGCATCATCGCCTCCGACGAGGCGGGCGCCAAGAAGCACGGCCCCGTCGGGGCCTGACGACACCAGGCACGGGTGGAGCCGCCCCGGCGTGGGCGGCTCCACCGGCCCCGGAGCGACACCCGGATCGACAGGAGAGTGGAACGGCATGAGTGCAGAATCCGAGCAGGAACCCGTCATGACAGGCACCTACCAGCCCAGCGGGACGTTCCTGCACACGTCCGCCGGCGCGCACGCCGAGAAGTTGATGCCGGTTCTGGACAAGTACCCGGTGGACGCCGGGGAGGTGGAGTCGCGGCTGCCGCCGAAGCGCGTCCTCAATCCCAGCTGCTTCTATCCGGACACGACCCCCACCGTCGTCGAGCAGATGAACCTCGACGACGGCCTCGCCGACAACCTGGCCCGGCAGCTGCGGTGCCAGGCCGTCATCCAGGAGAGCTTCGCCGAGGCGTCGATCGGCAGCTACTTCCCGCTGTCGACGATGTTCGAGAACTGCGTGCTGTTCATACCGTCGGCCAAGCGCTTCTACGACCTCAACCAGGAGATCGTCCACAAGCACTTCCCCGAGGTCGAGACCGCGGTGGTCAACGCCTTCGTGGTCACCGCGAACAAGCGCTCCTACGGCACCCACTCGGCCAGCGGCATCGCGCTGCAGATCCCGTCGCTGGTGAAGAAGCGGCTCGGTTTCCCGACCGAGTACCGCAGCTTCCACACGGCGGTGACGCCGACCCCGCTCGACCGGCAGCCCTTCGTGATCTTCGAAGAGGCCGAGGTCGAGGCGCCGAACCTGCAGTTCGCGTACGAGAAGATCATGGAATACGGCGTGGACAAGGAGGAGAAGGCCGCCGTCGACAAGGCCCTCTACCTGTTCCTGGAGGGCAAGCTCTCCGAGATCGACCTGCCGACCGTGCGCGACTTCCTGATGGCCAAGTACTGGGAGAAGCGGTACGCCGACACGCCGTCTCCCGGCTACTACTGCGACTCGCGGGTCGGTGACGCGCTGGTCTTCGACAACTACCGGGCCCACGGCGACGGCACGCTGCCCGGTTCGCCGAAGGACCGGCTGACGATCGACTTCCGCTGCTTCAACAAGGTGCACTACCCGGCGGGCATGTCCAGCGGCCTCGACTTCATCGTCGACCCGGCCGAACGCGACTACCAGATCACCCGCAAGCGGGACTCCATCGACTTCCTGCTCACCACGCTGGGTTACGAGGGCATCGACGAGTTCCTGCACCTGGTGTTCGGCACCCGGCACAACGAACACATCAACCCCTTCGGGCTGATGACCGACCTCCAGTTCGGTGTGTACAACAAGTCCGAGTACCACCTGCTGGACCAGAACCTCGACGCCCACTACGAGCGCGTGGAGCGGCTGTACGACCAGATCGAACGGGACGGCGAGTACGTCCTGCCCGAACGCGCGAAGCAGCGCCTCCAGGCGCTCGCGCAGTAGGGGGACGCAGCATGTCCAACAACACGGTGGCCGCGCGCGCCGAGACGTCGTCGCGCGGACTCCTCGCCGTTCTGCTGACCGGGGTGTTCATCGCGATCCTCGACGTCGCCATCGCCAACGTGGCGGCGCCGAGCATCGGCACCGACCTGCACGCCAACGGCGCCGAGCTGCAGCTCGTCGTCGCCGGCTACATCATCACCTACGCCGTCCTGCTGATCACCGGAGCGCGGCTCGGCGACCTCGTCGGCCGCCGGAGGATGTTCCTCACCGGGGCCGCCGTCTTCACGGCGGCCTCGCTCGCCTGCGGCTTGGCGTGGTCGGCGGTGGCACTGATCGTCTTCCGGTTCGTGCAGGGAGCCGGGGCCGCGTTGATGGTGCCGCAGGTGCTCAGCCTCATCCAGCTGAATTTCGCGGGCACCGCCCGGGCCAAGGCGCTCAGCGCCTACGCCACGGTGATCGCCGGCGGCGCGATCGTCGGCCAGATCGCCGGTGGTGTGCTGGTCAGCGCCGACATCTTCGGCACCGACTGGCGGCCGGTGTTCCTGGTCAACGTGCCCGTCGGTCTGGTGCTGCTGATCGCCGGAGCGCGCACGCTGCCGAAGGACACCGGCAACCCGTCCCGCAAGCTCGACCTGCCGGGCCTGGCCACGCTGTCCCTCGCGGTGATCGCGCTGGTGCTGCCGCTGGTCCTCGGGCACGAGCTGGGCTGGCCCGCGTGGACGTGGGTGAGCCTGGCGCTGAGCGTGGTCTTCGCGCTGGCCTTCGTGTCGGTCGAGAACCGGGCGAGCCGGACCGGCGGTGCACCGCTGGTCCACGGTGCGCTGCTGCGCGCGCCCGGCATGGCGGCGGGCGCGCTGGCGCTGCTCGCCGCGACCGCGAACTACGGCGCCATCCTCTTCCTGATCGCGTTCTTCGTGCAGACCGGCCTGGGCCACGGCGCGCTGGCCGCCGGGCTGGTGTTCCTGCCCAGTGCGTGCGCCTTCGGCTTCGCCAGCATGAACTGGCGCAAGCTGCCCGCCCGATGGCACCGACTGCTGCCCACGGCGGGCCTGTCGCTCACCATGCTGGCGCTGATCGGTCTCGCCCTCGCCATGGATTCCGGTCACATTTCCGTCTGGATGGAGATCTGCATCCTGCTCTTCGGCCTCGGCATGGGCTCGGCGTTCAGCCCGCTGTTCACCATCGCGCTCTGGAAGGTGCCACCGGCCAACGCGGCGGACGCCAGCGGCGTGCTGACCACGGTGATGCAGCTCGGCCAGGTCATCGGCGTCGCGGTCTTCGGCTCGGTGCTGCTGAACCTCATGCACGCTCCGTCCGACGCGCCGCACGCCGGCTTCGTCACCGCGCTGGTGATGGCCGCCACGGGGGTGGTCGGAGCCCTGATCGCGCTGCGCCTGCCCCACGCGAACAACACTCCTGGGGGGTCGACCAGCTGACCGTCAGGTCCAATAATCAGAAGCAATCAGTCGTCGTTGCATGGGAGAAACATGTCAGGCTCTGTCATCGTCGGTGGAGTGCGCACGCCGATGGGCCGGCTGTTGGGCTCGCTGAAGGACTTATCCGGGGTTGACCTCGGCGGCCTGGCGATCAGGGCGGCGCTCGAGCGCGTGGGCCTCGCGCCGGAGGCCGTGCAGTACGTGATCATGGGTCAGGCGCTGCAGGCCGGCCAGGGGCAGATCCCGTCGCGCCAGGCCGCGGTCAAGGCCGGCATCCCGATGAGTGTGCCGTCCCTGACCGTCAACAAGGTGTGTCTGTCGGGTCTGGACGCGATCGCCCTGGCCGACCAGCAGATCCGCCTGGGCGAGTTCGACATCGTGGTCGCGGGCGGCATGGAGTCGATGACCAATGCCCCGCACGTTCTGCCCGGCTCCCGCTCCGGCACCAAGTACGGGTCTGTCGAGATGCTGGACGTCACGGCGCACGACGGTCTCACCGATCCCTTCGACCAGGTGCTCATGGGTGCGCTGACCGACGTGCACAGCGCGAAGGCCGGCATCTCCCGCGAGGACCAGGACGCGTTCTCCGCGCGCTCGCACCGGCGCGCCGCCGCGGCGACCAGCAGCGGCCGCTTCGCCGAGGAGATCGTGCCGGTCGAGGTCCCGCAGCGCAAGGGCGATCCGGTCGTGGTCGACACCGACGAGGGCGTGCGGCCGGACACCACGCCCGAGGGACTGGCGAAGCTCCGCCCCGCGTTCGGCGCGGACGGCACCATCACCGCCGGTTCGGCCTCGCAGATCTCCGACGGCGCATGCGCCGTCGTCGTGATGAGCAAGGCCAAGGCCGAGGAGCTCGGCCTCGAATGGCTGGCCGAGATCGGCGCCCACGGCAACGTGGCCGGTCCGGACAACTCCCTGCTGTCGCAGCCGTCCAACGCGATCAGGCACGCGCTGGGCAAGGAGAACCTGTCGGTCGACGACCTGGACCTCATCGAGATCAACGAGGCGTTCGCGGCGGTCGGCCTGCACTCCGCGCGCGAACTCGGGCTCCGTGACGAGGACATCGAGGCGAAGGTCAACGTCAACGGCGGCGCGCTCGCCCTGGGGCACCCGCTCGGCATGTCCGGTGCCCGCCTCGTGCTCACGCTCGCGCTCGAACTCAGGCGCCGCGGTGGCGGCGTCGGTGCCGCGGCGCTGTGCGGTGGCGGCGGCCAGGGTTCCGCTCTGATCCTCCGCGTCCCGGAAGCGGTGGACGCATGAGCGCGCACCCGGCACGGCGGCTCTGGCACAGCCTGGAGGTGCTCTACCAGCCGGCGCTGTCGGTGGATCACACCCGGGCCGTCGGGAAGGAACTCGGCCTCCGGGGATTCTGGATGACCTTGATCGCCTTCCGCTCGGCTCCGCTCGGCGCGGTGGACGCCGCGACGGTGGTCGCCACGTTCGGCGGCTACGCGCCGGAGATGGTGGGCAAGGCCATCCCCGCCGCGTGGGGGCTGGTGCCTCCGGCGAAGTGCGTCGAGCGCCGGAACGCCCTCGCGGGCGAGTTGCTCCGGGAGGCCGGCGTCACCGACGAGATCGCCGGGCCACTGGTCGCGCGGCTGGCCGGACTGCCGTCGGCGCTCGTGACGACCGGACGCCCGCTCGGTGCCGCCAATGCCGCTCTCCCGCTCCCGGACGACCCGGTCGCGGCACTGTGGCAGCTCGCCAGCACGGTACGGGAACATCGCGGCGACGGGCATCTGGCCGCCTGGGTCGCCGCCGGCGTCACCGGGCTCCAGTCCCATCACATGCTCGTCGCCGACCTCGGTCAGCACGAGATGATGCGCGAGCTGCGGGGCTGGACACCGGAGGAGTGGTCCGGGGCGGCCGAGGCGCTGGTCGCCCGCGGCCTGCTGGACGCCGATTCCGGTGCCCTCACCACCGCGGGCCGGGAACTGCGCGACAAGGTGGAGCAGCAGACGGACGAGCTGTCCTGGTCGGGGGGCCTGTCCGTGCTGGGCGAGGAGGGCGTGGACAAGATCTGCGCGGAACTCGCCCCTCTGACGAGTTCGGTCCGCGGCTCCGGCCTGGCGCCCCTGTTCACCCTGCTCGCGGGCAGCGAGGCCTGAGGCCCCGTTCCGGCCACGCCGTCCGCTCACGCCGGTAAGGCGGGTGCGGCCTCCGCCGCGTTATTCGAACCGTGGATCGATCACGGCGCGGGGGTGATCCCTTCTCGCCTTCATGACGTGTTCATGAAGGCGAGAAGGGATCAGGCATCGATCGTCGATCGTGCACATACGGTTGCGTCATCGCGGACGGGTGGCGGCCACGAGAGCCGCCGCACCGGAGCCGCCACGCCCCCCCGGCGGCCCGTGGGCCCGGGATCAGCCGGGTCGGGCAGGGGGCGTGGCCCCAGGGGTGCACTTTCGGGGATGGGAGCGGCAGGTGCCGGCGGTGTAGGGAGAGGAGGGCAAGGCAGCGGTAGGCGACCGGGAGGGCCAGTGCGCGCGAGGGCGGACGATCGCAGGGGGAACGGCGGCGAGCGGGCCGGCGGAGGTGACCGCAGGGCCCGGGAGGCGCGGGTGAGCGGGCCCGTGGCGGGGGCGATGTCCCCCGAGCAGGCTCGTGAGCTGCAGCGGAGCATCGGCAACGCGGTCGTGGCCCGGATGGCGCGGGGCGGGCGGGAGGAACAGGGCTCGGACCCGGTCCAGCGGTCCAGCGTGCACGATGTCCTGCGGGGGGCCGGGCGGCCGCTCCAGGGGCCGGTGCGCGCGGAGATGGAGGGGCGGCTCGGAGCGGACTTCTCCGACGTGCGGCTGCACACCGGCGCGGCCGCCCAGCGGTCGGCCGCCGAGATCGGTGCGCGGGCCTACACCTCCGGCCGGGACGTGGTCCTCGGACACGGGGGCGGCGACAAGCACACCCTCGCGCACGAGCTGACCCATGTGATCCAGCAGCGGAAGGGGGCCGTCGCCGGTACCGACCGGGGGGACGGCCTGCGGGTCAGCCATCCCGGCGACTCCTTCGAGCGCGAGGCCGAGGCCAACGCGCGACGGGTGATGGCGCGGCCGGCCGGCCGGCCGGAGGCGGTCCGGCGGGCGGAGCCGGGCGCCGCCGCCGCGGGGGCCGGCGAGCCCGCCGTGCAGCGGAAGCTGGGGTTCGAGACGGAGATCGACATGCCCGTCGAGACGTCCGGCGGCGCGACGTACGAGGGCGACACCGACCTGGCCGAGAGCACCGCGACCGACTTCAAGCTGGTCTCCGACAAGCGGTCGTTGCGCAACGGGGCCGACTACTCGAACCTGGAGTTCGTGACCGGGGCGGTCTCGGTGGTCGGCACGGGGAGCGAGTCCGGGCCGGCGGCCCTCGAACGGCTGGTCGACGAGATCAGGACGGTGCGCGAGGCGTTCTACCGGGCCACCGCGAAGACCCCGCTGGCGGGCATGGGCCTGGAACTGGAGATCCTGCCCGCGGGGCAGGACGCCCGGATCGCCCCGGACCTCGACTTCCCGAACTACGCCGGCGCCCCGGGCATGGGCGACGGGCTGTTCGTCCACTACTCGGTCGGTGTGCCGCTGGCCGGGATGCCGATGTTCTTCGACCACCTCCGGGATGCCGCTCCCCAGGCCCCGGGGGCGCCGCTCCCCCGCGCCCGGTTCCGGCTCTCGCAGTCGAAGACGTTCGCCGAGCAGGTCGTGGCCCGGTACGAACAGGGCCAGGAGTCGGCGCGCAAGCGCAAGCGGCTGGAGACGGACGCCCTGGACGGCTACAGCCAGCTGTTCTTCATGCAGGTCGCGGCCATGGCCGACTACCTCGCTCAGGACGAGGACCGGGGCCAGATCAAGAACCTGACGGTCGTGCTGTCCCGCTCCCAGCTCACGGACGTCCGCGCGCTCCTCGACCCCGGGTTCCAGGAATTCCTCTCGGACAACAGCGAGGCGATCGTCGACCTGCTCGCGCAGTTCCAGGAGGATCCCGGCGACGGCGGCGCGAACCTGGAGTTCCGTGACGACGCCACCCGGGAGATCGACGGCCTCCCGGTGTCCCTCCTCTCGTTCGCCGAGTCGACGCTGAAGGGCGTCCCCCAGATCCCTCAGCAGAGCGTGTTCGGCGGGATGAACCAGATCGCCCCGCACGAGGAGGAGGGCGCCATGATGGTCCCCCTCGAACTCCGGACGATGGGCTCCCTGATGAAGACCTGGGACGAGCTCAAGGCCGAGCTGCGCGACCTCGCGAGCTGGGCGGAGGAGGCGTACCGGCACGACCGGTCGCTGGCCGGCGACACTGCCCGCAGGCGCGCCGGTTCGTGACGCGTACCGGCAGCTGACGAGGGCCGGCCCGTGACGCGGGCCGGCCCTCGGTACGCGCCGACACGCCGGGGACGGCCACTGTCCTGCCTCGTCGGCGCCCGAACGGCCGGGCGGGCGCCGGGAGGGATCGGATTCAGCCGTATTTGAACGACCGTCAGGTTCACATTCGAACGCCGGGCCGGAGCTGCCCAGGGCCGCCGAAATGAGAATGTACAGTCACGAGCAGGGTGCCTTCCCAGCCTCCGAACCGTCGGTTTTCAGCCGGAACGGCTCGGGCGCCCCTTTGCTCACGGGACAACCTGACAGACGATGCGTGTGGCATCTGTTCACCTGAGGTCGCTCAACACGCCGCTCACGTTGAGGACCTCGTGGCACTCCTGGGCCTGCAGGCCGGTGGCCGGAGTGCCCGGCTTCGCACAGGTCACCTGGACCGTCACGGTCTGGTTCTCAGTGATCCTGATGGGGGTGACCCAGTGGTAGTCCTGGTTACGGAACGTCTCCAGCGCGATCGTCGTGATCTTGCGGTCGCCGAAACCGATCGTCACGACGCCCTCGTCGCCCTGGAAGTTGGCGACGACGATGTCCGTGATCCCGAACGTCTTGCCCACGGGCACGGTGTAGGTGCCGACCTTGGTCTCCCCGCCGGCCGTCGTCAGGTCGATGGTGGCCGAACTCTGCTGCCCGCCCCCCGATCCGGTCCCGGTGTCGCCGCCCGTTCCGGTGCCCGCTCCCGTGCCGGTACCGCCCGCGCCCGCCCCGGGCGGGGTGCTCCCGGCCCCGGAGCCCGGCTGTCCGGGGCTCGCCGCCGGGGTCCGACCGCCGGCCGCCGCCTCGGTGGGGGTCGGCTGCTGCTGGACCGCCTGGTCGGCGGCCTCCCTCGCGGTGCTGCGCACGGCGGGACGCACCAGCAGGAACCAGGCCAGCAGCAGCGCGAGGAGCGCCGCCAGGGCCGCCAGCAGCCAGGTCGGGAAGATCGGTATCTGGACGAACTCGGCCCCCGGCCGCGGTCGCTCCCGATCGTTCTCACCTGCGTCGTCCTCACCGGCGTCGCCGGCCCGGGCTCCGGCCTTCGCCCCGGTCTCCGCCACGGTGACGGTGAACGGCCAGGCGGCCGGCTTCCCGAACCACACGGGCTTCCCGGCGCGGACCCGCAGCGCCACCTCCGCCGACTCGCCCGGCTCCAGCTTCGGAGCCGCGGGGCGGACGTCGAACTTCAGGTCCTCACCGGGCTGGGCCGGGGTGAATCCCACCTGGACGGGGAGGTTGCCCTCGTTGTGGACGGCGAGGCGGTAGCGTCCGCGCAGCCAGCCGCGGCGGCGCTTGGGAGCGCTCTCGGCCCGAAGCTGCCGGAATCCCTCGACCCGCACGGTGGTCTCGGGGACCTTGACCGCCTCGGGGTGCTCGGTGGGCAGGACCCGAACGGCCAGTGGCACCTCGCCCGCCCGCACCCGCGGCGAACGCGGGGGCGCCAGGCGGATGGTCACCGTTTCCGAGGTGCCGGGGTAGAGGGAGACGCGGTCGGGCTCGACCGTCGTCCAGGCAGCGCAGTCACCGACGACTTCCAGGCGGTACGCCTCGACGATGTCGCCGTCGTTGCGAACGGTCAGGCTGGTGGTCGCGGTACCGCCCGGCGTCACCGTCACCGACGGGATGTCGAGGCCGGGCGCGCCGGGGCTGGGAGTGGCTGCTGGGGTCGTCACGCCGCGACGCTACGCCGCCGCCCCGCCCGCCTCCACGGACTCGGGGGCAAGGCCCCGGGCAGCCGCGATGCCCCCGTGAGCTCCTCCCAACTCCCCTGTCCAGGCGCTTTGTTGCCTTCAGATCCCGCAGTACTCCCCTCATACGCATCATGGAACAGGTACACCTCATGCTCCACACCGACCTCATCGGCACCGTCCACCCGTCCGGCACCGGCACCACGCGGCCGACCGTCCCGCCCCAGGGCCGCGCCCCGGCCCACAGCCCGGCGGCCCACAGCCCGGCCCACGCCCGGGCCGCGCACGACGCGGCGGCCGGCGAGCCCGGCGGACGGGTCACCGTGGCCGTGTACGCCTCGGACCCGGTCCTGCACGTCGGGATCGTCCAACAGCTGCGCCAGCGGCCCGAGGTGGAACTGGTCGACGACGCCGACGCGCACGAGGCGCGGGTCTCGCTCGTCGCCGTGGACAGCGTGGACGACGAGACGACCGCCCTGCTGTACCGGCTGCGCCACAACTCCGCCACCCGCACCGGGCTCGTGGTCGGCACCTTCGACTCGGGTGACGCCTTACAGCGGGCCATCGAGTGCGGGGTCACCGCGGTGCTGCGGCGCGCGGAGGCCGACCAGGACCGGCTGCTGCGGCTGGTCCTGGCGATGGCGAACGGTGAGGGCGTCCTGCCCGGCGACCTGCTCGCGAAGCTCCTCGACCACGTCGGCAGCCTGCAGCGGTCGGCCCTCGACCCGCACGCCGTCTCCCTGTCCACGCTGACCCCGCGCGAGGCGGACATGCTGCGCCTGGTGTCGGAGGGCCTGGACACCGCGGAGATCGCGCGCAACACCTCCTACTCCGAACGGACCGTCAAGAACGTCCTGCACGAGGTCATCACCCGGCTCCAGTTGCGCAACCGCTCCCACGCCGTCGGCTACGCGCTGCGCAACGGGCTGATCTGACCGGACCGGCACCGGCTGCCCGAAAGCGCAGCCGGTGCTTCCCCCGGGCGCGGCCCCGGGGCCCTGCCGCCCCGCGGCCGCGGGGCGGCAGGGTGGCACCGTCGGACATGGATGCTGGACCGGACTGTGAGGTGGACCGTGATGGGCACGGGTGGCTCCGGCCGTCGGCGACACCGCTGGGGCAGGGCCGGTGCGGCGCTGCTGCTGCTGGCGCCACTGCTCGCGGTGACGGCGGCCGCCGGCCCGGGCGGCAGCGGGGCCCGGCCCCCCGCGGCCGGCACCGGGGCCCGGGCCGCGGCGGCCGACGCCGGGGAGAGCCGGATCGCGTACGCCGGTACCCGCCACCGGAGCCTCGGCCGGGTGGCGACGGACACGACGAGCCCCCCGTTGTTCGGCGAGGGCCCGGCGCACTTCGACGTCCAGCCGGCCGCCCTGGGCGACCGGCTGGTCTTCGCGAGCCGCCGCGACGAGCAGGCCCCGCAGGTCTACCTGCGCTCCGCCGACGGCTCGGTGCACCGCCTGACCAGCGGTCTGGACGCGGCGAACCCACGGCTGACGCCGGACGGCCGGTCGGTCGTCTTCGACGCGGCCCGGCCCGCCGGGGCCGGTGGCACCCAGCGCGACCTGTGGCTGGTGCGCACCGACGGCACCGGCCTCACCCGGCTGACCGACACCCCCGCGAACGAGGAGCACCCCACGGTCTCGCCCGACGGCGCGCGGCTGGCGTACTCCTCCGACGCCGACCGGGCCGCCGGCCGGCAGGTCTACGTCCGGCCGCTGCGGGGCGGGCCCGCCACCCGGGTCTCCGACCCCGCCGACGGCGCGGGCACCGAGCCGGTGTGGAACCCGGTGGACGGGCCGGCGACCCGGGACCGGATCGCGTACACCGCCACCGGACCGGACGGACCCCGGCTGCGGTGGACCGACGGGCGCACCGGCGGGCCGCTGCTGGCGGGCCCGCGGGCACAGTGGCGCACGCACGGGGCAGCCTGGCTGCCCGACGGGAACGACCTGCTCTTCCTTAGCCCGGACCGGACCTGTAGCTGTGAGGGCGACTGGGACCACGTCTTCCGGGTGAAAGCGCTCTCGGAGGACGAACCGAAGGTGGTGCTCAGCGAGGACCGCGAGGTCGGACCGGCCGCCTGGCTCGGCCCGCTCCAGGGCGGTGGCGCGGTGGTCGAACGCGTCTCGGCGGACGGCCCGCACGTGGTGACCCTGCAGGACGTCCGGCCGGACGGCTCCGACCCCCGTGACCTCAACCGGACCGTCCTCAAGGAGGACCCGGCGGCCGACACCGAGACGGATCCGGCGAAGGACCCGCTGTTCCGGCCCGCCGCCGGCTACGACCCGTGGACCGAGCGGCAGAACTACACGCCCGACGGCCGCCGGATCGTGGTGACCCGCTTCGAGGACGCGCCGGCCGGACCGGACCTGCCGGCCGGGCGGATCGAACGGATCTGGATCGCGGACGCCGACGGCTCCGGCCCGACGGCGCTCCCGCTGGCGGACCGCGGCCCCGGGGACTGGGACACCGATCCGACGTTCTCCCCCGACGGCCGGTACCTGGCCTTCACCCGGACCTCCCCCGGCGGGGCCGGCGGCGCCTCCGGTCCCGGCCGGATCCTGATCGCGGACGCCGCCACCGGCGCGGTCCGGGGCGTGATCGTCCCGCCCGAGGGGCAGCTCCAGGGCGGCGACGCCCAGCCCACCTGGTCCTCCGACGGCTCGGCCCTGGCGTTCACCCGCAACCAGGTGATCAACGGCGGCGGGGGCAACAAGCACGTGTGGACCGTGCCCGTGGACCATCTGGACCGGCAGCGCGACCTGAGTGCCGCCCACTGCCCCGGCGCCTGCGAGGTCGTCGACGACAGCCCGGCGTTCTCACCGGACGGCGCCACCATCGCCTTCAACCGCAAGAACGGCGCCGGCCGGGTCGACGAGCGCAACGGGATCCTGCTGGTCGCCGCGGCGGGCGGCGGCTGCCGGGTGCTGCTGCCCGACGCGGCCCGCGACCGGCCGGGGGCCTGCGGCCGGGAGCTGCCCGACACCACCGCCACCGGGCCCTTCCAGCCCCGCGACGCCGCCTGGAGCTCCGACGGCAGGACGCTGGTGATCAGCTCCCGGGCCGCCCTCGCCGCCAACAGCCCGGAGAAGCTGTCCCTGGTGGACGCGGTCTCCGGAGCCCGCACCCCGCTCACCGCCGGGCTGCCGGGCCGCCAGAAGGAACCGGGCGTCCAGCAGTCCGTGGACCTCGCGGTCCAGGCACCCGGTACGGCCGCGCCGCTCACCGCGGGCGACTCCGGGACCGTCCGGGTGGACGTCGTCAACCACGGCCCGGCCGCCTCGCCCGGGACCAGGCTGACCGTCGCGCCCCCGACCGGGGTGACCGTCACGGGCCTCGCCACGCCCGGCGCCGCCTGTGACGCGGCGGCGCTGGTCTGCGCCCTGGGCGTGGTGCGCCCGGGCGCCACCGTGCCGGTCACGGTCACCGTCACCGGGGTCGAGCCCGGCGACCAGCCCCTGGACTGGTCGGTCACCGGTGCCGTCCTCGACCCCCGTCCCAGCGACAACACCGGCCGGACCGTGGTGCCGGTGCGCCCGGCGCCGACCCCGCCGACGCCCGGTCCGAGCCCGACCCCGACGCCGACGCCGACGGCGGATCCGCCGTCGACCCCGGTACCGCCGCCGACCCCGGCACCCGCCCCCGCTCCGCCGGCCCCGTCGCCGGTCGGCACGCCCCCGCCGCTGCCGCCCGCGCCGCCGGCCGGCCCCGGGCTGAGCCTCACGGCGCAGCCGAACCCCGGTTACGTGGGTGGTCGCGTGGTCCTCACGTACACCGTTCGCAACGGCCGCGAAGGGCTGGCCACCGGTCTGCGGCTCCGCGTGGGCCTGCCCGGGGGCGTGCCCCACGACGGGCCGCCGCCGGGCTGCGACCGGGCCTGGGTGTGCGCCCTGCCCGACCTCGCCCCGGGCGCCCGGACCGTCGTCCAGGTCGTCCTCAGCCCCGATCAGGCCCTCACCGGCCTGGTGACCGGCTCCCTGACCACCACCGGCACGGACGCCGACCCCGGGGACAACGAAGCCCGTCAGCAGCTGCGGATCCTCCAGCCGCGCATCGTCGCGGTCCCGCCGATCGGCAAGCCCGGTTTCGTCACCTCGGTACGTGGTGAGGACTTCCCGCCCGGCGCGCCGGTGCGGTTCACCTGGCAGCCGGGCATCACGGCCGCGGCGGCGCCGACCGTCCCCGGGCCGGACGGCCGGTTCATCGGCCAGTTGCTGATCCTCGCCAAGGATCAGACCGGGCCCCGGGTCATCACCGCGAACGGCCCCGGCTTCTCCCCGGTGCGGACCGACTTCCTGGTGGTCAGCGGCACGGTCCAGCCGCCCAACGAGATGATCCGCCGATGATCCACGAGGTCGACGAGGGGCTGCGCCGACTGCTCGCGGAGTCCGGCCTGGACGCGTCGGGCGTCGACGTGGTGTTCGACGCGCCGACCCGCGACTGGGCGGCCCGCCGCAGCGCCCCGACGGTGTGCGTGTTCCTGTACGACGTCCGCGAGGACCACACCCGGCGCGCCAGCGGCGCGGGCGAGGTGTACGACGCGGACGGCTTCCTCGCCGCGCGCCGCGCCCCGGCCCGCTGGTTCGAGCTGACGTACCTCGTCACCGCGTGGGCGAGCCGGCCGCAGGACGAACACCGGCTGCTCTCCCAGGTGCTGAGGTGTCTGGTGTCCACCGACGCGCTGCCCCCGCGCCTGCTCACCGGCTCGCTCGCCGAACTCGGCCTCATCGTGGGCCTGGACGGCGGCGGCACCGGGCTCGACGCGCCCGCCGCCTCCGACGTGTGGTCGGCGCTGGGCGGCGAGCTGAAGCCGTCGCTGGGGCTGCGGGTGAGGGCGCCGCTGGCCGGGGCCACCACCGCCGTCGCCCCACCGGTCACCGAGGGGCTCGTGGTCCGCGCCGCGGCCCGGACCGCACCGGAGGAGCCGGGGGCCGCGCGGCGCCTGCGCTACACGGAGGTGGCCGAGCCCGGTCCGGAGGGTTTCGGCGGCTCCCGGGAACGGGGGCCGGCCCCCGCCCGCCGCCGACGTGGGGAGCGGCAGCCGTGACGCGGACGCTGGAACCCGCGGCCGCGACGACGACCCCGGCCCCGGCCCCGTATCTGTGGACGCGGCTGCGGGTCGTCGAGGAGCGGGTGCGCGAGGCCGTCGCGATCCGGCGCGCGCTCGATCCCGATCCGGACGATCCGTACCGCGGCCAGTTCCTCACCCCCGAGGCGGTCGCCCGCGTCCTGGACGAGGGACACCGGCCCGCTCCGCCCGCCCTGCCCGGTCCGGACGCGCCGCCGCCCGGCTCGCCGCTGGCCGTGCTCGCCGCCCGCTTCGCCCTGGCGCCCCTGGACCTGGACCTACTGCTGGTGGCCCTGGCGCCGGACCTGGACACCCGCTTCGAGCGGCTCTACGGCTACCTCAACGACGACCTGACGCGCCGCCGGCCCACCGTCGGGCTCGCCCTCGAACTGTGCGGGCACCGCGGGGTGGCGGCGGCCCGGTTCCGGCTGGCTCCCTCCGCGCCGCTCGTCGCGGGCGGTCTGCTGGAGGTCACCGAACCCGAACGGCCGCCCCTGTCCCGGGTGCTGACCGTCCCGGACCGGGTCACCGCGCACCTGCTGGGCGACACCGCGCCCGACCCGCTGCTGACCGGTGTGCTCGGCCGTCCGGCCGGTGATCCGGCCGTCGACCCGGCCGAGCTGCGCCGGGCCGCCGCCGCGGCCGGGACCGGCACCGGCCATGTCCACCTGCGCAGCCGGGGCGGCGATCCCGAGGGGCTGGCCGTCGCCGCGCTGCGGGCGGGCGGGCTGCCGCCGCTGGCCCTGGACCCGGCGGCGCTGTCCCACGACCTCCGGGGCGTGCCGGGCGTCGCCCGGGCCGTCGCCCGCGAGGCCCGGCTGCTGGGCGCGGGTGTCGTACTGGGGCCGCTGGAGGAGCTGCCCGACCGGCCCGACGAGCGGGCCAGGGTCCTGCGCACGCTGTGCGACGCCCTGCGCGGCCTCCCCTTCCTCACCCACGGGACCGGCGGCTGGGAACCCGCCTGGGCGGCCGACACCCCCGTCACCCTGACGGTGGCGGCCCCCTCCCCCGACCGGCAGGTCGCGCGCTGGCGGCACGCACTGGAGCGGGCCGGCGAGCAGCACGGCGCGGGGGGCGACGAGGGCGTCGGCGAGGACGGGGCCGAGGCGCTCGCCCGGTCCGTCGCCGCGCACCGCCTGGACGCCGGGCAGCTGCGGAGGGCCGCCGGCACCGCGGTGCGCACGGCCGCGCTCGACGGCCGCCCGGTCTCCCCCGCCGACCTGCGCACGGCCGTCCGGGCCCAGAACGGCGCGGGGCTCGCCCGCCTCGCCCGCCGGGTCGAACCCGCGGTGGGCTGGGACGACCTGGTGCTCCCCGCCCCCACCCACCGCAGCCTGCGGGAGCTCGCGGTGCGCGCCCGCCACCGCGAACAGGTGCTCGGGCAGTGGGGCATGCGGCCCGGCGGCGGGCGGGGGCGCGGGGTGATCGCGCTGTTCGCGGGTTCGTCCGGTACCGGCAAGACGATGTCGGCCGAGGTGGTGGCGGCCGACCTGGGCATGGACCTGTACGTGGTGGACCTCTCCACGGTGGTCGACAAGTACGTCGGTGAGACCGAGAAGAACCTGGAGCGGATCTTCACCGAGGCCTCCGCCGTCAACGCGGTGCTGCTGTTCGACGAGGCGGACGCGATCTTCGGCAAGCGTTCGGAGGTCAAGGACGCCCACGACCGGCACGCCAACATGGAGTCGGCGTACCTGCTCCAGCGGATGGAGTCCTTCGACGGCATCGCCGTCCTGACCACCAACCTGCGCGCCAACCTGGACGAGGCCTTCACCCGCCGTCTGGACGTGATCGCGGACTTCCCGGTGCCCGACGCCGAGCAGCGCCTCGCCCTGTGGGACCGCTGCCTGGGCGACCGGGTGCCCCGGGGCGACGACCTCGACCTCCACTTCTGCGCGGACCGGTTCGACCTGGCCGGAGGCTCCATCCGGGCCTGCGCGGTGACCGCCGCGTACCTCGCCGCCGAGTCGGGTGGACCGCTGACGATGGCCCAGACGGTGACGGCGGTCGCGCAGGAGTACCGCAAGCTCGGCCGGCTGGTGCTGGAGGGCGAGTTCGGACCGTACGTGGCCCAGGTCACGCGGGTCTGAGCCGGGGCGGCCGGCGGGCCGTCGCGGCGGGCCGGGGAGGGCAGCGCCCTTGCCCCCGGGCAGGTCCCCCGGTCCCTCCCGCCGGCGGCGGCCCGCCGGAAAGGCTGGGGGCGGGGGCGCGACGGCGCGCGACCTGGTCCGTCGACGGCGTTCCGCCGTCCGCCGTCCGCCGTCCGCCGTCCGCCGAACCTGGCCGGAGATCCACCGAAGACCGTCCACCGAAGACCGGTGACACGAAGGAGCGAGCATGCCGACGTACCTCACCCCGGGGGTCTACGTGGAGGAGGTGCAGTCCGGTGCCCGCCCGATCGAAGGGGTCGGCACCGCCGTCGCCGCGTTCGTCGGGCTCGCCCCGACCGGCCCGTTCCACGAGCCGACGCTCGTCACCAGCTGGGACCAGTACTCCCAGCGCTTCGGCGGGTTCACCGAGGGCGCCTACCTGCCCCACGCGGTCTACGGGTACTTCGCCAACGGCGGCGGCGCCGCGTACGTCGTCCGGGTCGGCGGCTCCGACCGGGACAGCTCCGCGCCCGCCGCCGCGGGCCCCGAGCAGCGCGCGGCGGAACCCGTCGAGCTCGGCGGGTTCCTGCTCGCGGCCCGGCCGGGCCTCACCGGCGTCTCGGTGGAGATCGCCGACGCGGACGGCGAGAACCCGCCCGAGGACCGGTTCAGGCTGCTGGTCCACCGCGACGGGGCGGTGGTCGAGACCTTCGAGGTGTCGGCCCGCCGGAACGTCAAGGGCTACCTCGTCACCCAGGCCCGCGGCTCGGCGCTGATCGAGGTCACCGAGCAGCGCGGCACCGCCCAGGGCCGGCCCGCGAACCAGACCGCGGCCCTGCCCGACGCCCCCGCCGCCGTGCCCGCCCCGGCCGCCGGCCAGGACGCGGTGACCCGGCTCGACCCGGCCGAGTACGTCGGCGACGCGGCGGCCCGCACCGGGCTCGGCGGCCTGGAGACCATCGACGAGATCACCATGGTCGCGGTGCCCGACCTGATGGGCTCCCACCAGCGCGGTGAGATCGACGCCGAGGGCGTGCGCACCGTCCAGCTCGCCGTGATCTCGCACTGCGAGCAGATGGGCGACCGGGTCGCCGTCCTGGACGCCCCGCCCGGTCTCTCCGCGCAGCAGGTGCGGACCTGGCGCAACGACGAGGCGGGCTACGACTCCCGCTACGCCACCCTCTACTACCCGTGGATCCGGGTCTTCGACCCGGCCGCCGGGCGCAACACCACCGTCCCGCCGAGCGGCCACATCGCCGGCGTGTGGGCGCGCAGCGACGCCGAGCGTGGGGTGCACAAGGCCCCCGCCAACGAGGTGATCCGCGGCGCGGTCGACCTGGAACTGCGCCTGAGCAAGGGCGAGCAGGACCTGCTCAACCCGATCGGGGTGAACTGCGTCCGGGCCTTCCCCGGCCGGGGCATCCGGATCTGGGGCGCCCGCACTCTCTCCTCCGATCCGGCCTGGCGCTACCTGAACGTGCGCCGCCTCTTCAACTACCTGGAGGAGTCCATCCTCCTGGGCACCCAGTGGGTG
This sequence comes from Kitasatospora sp. NPDC058218, assembly GCF_042882445.1. Classification (NCBI taxonomy): domain Bacteria; kingdom Bacillati; phylum Actinomycetota; class Actinomycetes; order Kitasatosporales; family Streptomycetaceae; genus Kitasatospora; species Kitasatospora sp. NPDC058218. The sequence continues at coordinate 57,169 of NZ_JBHVWC010000035.1, forward strand.
GTCTTCGAACCGAACGACGACCGGCTCTGGTCGAGCATCCGCCGCAACGTCACCGCGTTCCTCACCGAGGAGTGGCGGGGCGGCGCACTGTTCGGGCGGACGGCCGCGGAGGCGTTCTACGTCAAGTGCGACCGGGACAACAACCCGCAGGAATCGATCGACCAGGGCCGCGTGATCTGCGAGATCGGCGTGGCGCCGGTCAAGCCGGCCGAGTTCGTGGTGTTCCGGCTGGCGCAGTTCTCCGACAGCACCAGCCTCATCGACGAGTGACCCGCAGGTCCGGCGGTCCCGGAACGGCCGGGACGAGCAGCAAGGAAAGGTGACAGACAGTCATGGCAGAGGGCGATGCTCTTTCCACCCATATCTTCGGCGTGCAGCTCGGTGGCTACCTGGTCGAGTCGATCCAGGAGATCAGCGGCCTGACCGTCGAGGAGGAGGTCGTCGAGGTCCGGCAGGTCAGCAAGGACGGCAAGCAGATCATCCGCAAGCAGCCCGGCGCCCGCCAGGCCGGCGAGGTCACGATCACCCGGGGACTCGACAAGAGCAGCGAGTTCACCACGTGGATCAAGGAGACCCTGAACAACGGGGCCGTCGACACCGCTCGGCAGAACCTCACCATCGAGATCAAGGACTCCACGGGCGAGACCGTCCGGCGCATCCAGCTGATGAACGGCTGGGCCTCCAAATGGGAGGGCCCCTCCCTCAAAGCCGGCGAGTCCGCCGCGGCCACCGAGTCCGTGACCATCGTGTTCGAGGAGATCATCGTCGAATGAGGCGACGTACGGTGACGGCGGGCAGCCTGGAGGAGATCCTCCAGGCCACGGCGCCCGCCCCGGCCCCGGCACCGCCGACGGCACCCTCCGCCGGCGCTCCGGCGCGGCGCGAGGAGCACGCGCTGCGCACCGAGTTCGAGTTCGAACTGCCGCGCGGGTACGTGGACGAGGCGGGCACCCTGCACCGGCACGGCTCGATGCGCCTGGCCACCGCCCGCGACGAGCTGCGGCCCCAGATCGACCTGCGGGTCAAGGAGAACCCGGCGTACCTGAGCGTGGTGCTGCTCAGCCAGGTCATCACCCGGCTCGGCACCGTCACCGACGTGCACGCCGGGGTCGTGGAGCGGATGTACGCGACCGACGTCGCGTTCCTCCAGGACTTCTACCGGCGCGTCAACAGCGAGGGCCACACCCGCGCGGCGGTCACCTGCCCGCACTGCGAGGGCGGCTTCGAGGTCGACCTCTCCGGTGGGCGCCTGGGGGAATCGTGACGTACGCGCTCCCCCGGCTCAGGGAGGAGATCGCGTACATCGCCTACCACTTCCACTGGCAACGCGACGAGATCCTCGACCTGACCCATGACGAACGCCGGCAGTGGGTCGCCGAGATCGCTCAGATCAACTCCCGGATGAACGAAGGCGGTTGAACAGATGGCGTGGCGGGACAGGGTGCGCCGGCGCGCCGCCGTGCCGGAGGCCGCGCCCTCGGACGGCGCGGGCACGGGTGCGGCGGGCACGGCGGGTGCGGCGGGCACGGCGGGTGCGGCGGGCGCGGTCCAGGAGGCCGCCGCCGGCCGGGGCCCGGGCGTGCCCGCGGACTGGGACGGCGGCTGGCGCCGCACCGCGCCACCCCTCCTGACCGTGTCCCGGGCGCCGATGAGCGTCAGTGACGGACTCGCCTTCCGGGGCGGGCTGGCCGCCTGGCGCGATCCGTCCTTCGACATTGGCCTCGCCCACGCCCTGCTGCCGACCGCCCCGACCGGCCTCGTCCGCGGCATCGCCCGCCCCGCCACCGCGCACCCCACCCACAGCGGCGGCGGCCCGCTGCTGCTCAGGGCGCTGCGCCCGTCCGACGCGGACACCGCGCCGGGGGCGGCGGGGGCAGCAGCGGCGGTGGGGGCAGCGGCGGTGGCGGGGGCACCGCAACCGGAGGCGCCTCCCGCACCGGGTGCGCAGGCCACCGGGCGGCCGCGGCCGGGTGGGTCGGGTGCGCGCGTGTCCGGTGCGCGCGTGTCCGGTGCGCGTGCTTCGGCGAAGGGCGCTCCGGTGTCCGCACAGGCCGCGCCCGCGGTCAGGGCCGGCACCGGCCGCTCGCGGGCCGACGAGGCCAACGAGCGCCCGGGTCGGTCCGGCGGCGGGCGGGAGGCCCCCTCGGGGGCCGGTGCGGCGGCCGGTGCACCCGGCACCCGTGGCCGCCCGCCCGCGCAGTCCGCGCCGGTGCTCGGACCGGACGCGCTCGGCGCGGACGCCGCTCCCGTCGTCCAGCGAGCCGAAGCGACCGCCGCAGCCCCCACCGCGGCCCCGGCCAGGGCCGGCCGTACCCCGGCGCCCGCACGGCTCCCGCTGGTCCGCCGCATCGCGGTGGTCCCCGGCGCCTCCGGCGAGAGCGCCCCGGGGGCGGCCCCCGCCGGCCGGCCCGTGCAGCGGACCGCCGCCGGAGCCGGGTCCCTCCCCGCCGCCACCGGCCCCCGACCGGGCCGGGAGGCACCCGCCGCCACCGGCAGCCGTCCCGGCCACCCTGGCGAAGGGGCTCCGGCGGACCGCGCCGAAGCGACGCACGCCGTGGTGCGGACGCGCCCTGTCGGCCGGTCGCTGACCGTCGCCCGGGTGCCCGCCACACCCAGGCGCCGGGTGCCCGCCGTGCGCCCCGCCGTCCCCCCGGCACACATCGGCGGACCGTCCCCCGACGCACCCGTACAACGGGCGGTCGACCACGCGCCCCCTCTCGGCACCCCGCCGACCGAAGTCCCCGCGCCCGCCGCGCCCTCGGACGCGGTCGGCCCCGCCCCCGCTCCGGCACCGGCCATGCCCGTCGTCCAGCGGCAGGCGGAGACCGTCCCCGGCCGGCCCGGCACACCCGTGCGGGGCGCGGACGCGGCTCCCATACGGGGCGCGGACCCGGTTCCCGTGCAACGCGCGGCCGACCGTCCCGCCCTGGGCACTTCGGCGTCCGAACTCCCGCCTCCTACCGTTCCCTTGGCGCCGGAAGCCGCCACCCCCGCACCAGCCGCGCCCACGCTCCAGCGCCAGGCGCAGACCGCAGCCGACACACCCGTGCAGCGCGCGGCCGGCCGACCGACCCTCGGCGCACCGGCGTTCGAACTCCCCGCTCCCGCCGTACCCTTGGGACCGGAGCTCGCCACCCCCGCACCAGCCGCGCCCACGCTCCAGCGCCAGGCGCAGACCGCAGCCGACACACCCGTGCAGCGCGCGGCCGATCACCCCACCCTCGGCGCACCGGCGTTCGAACTCCCCGCTCCCGCCGTACCCTTGGGACCAGAGCTCGCCCCTCGCACACCAGGCATGCCGATCGTCCAGCGCCCGACGGAGAGCCTCTCCGACACCCCCGTGCAACGCGCGGCCGGCCGGCCGACTCTCGGTCCGCCGCTGGCCGAACTCCCCGCTACCGCAGCACCCTTGGGTACCGGCGCGGCCGTCCGGGCGCCGGCCGGTGAACCCCCCGCCGCAGCCGCGCCCTCGGGGCCGGCCCTACCGGTCGTGCAGCGGCAGCCGGAGGCTCCGGCTGCCGAGGGCGGTCCTGGGCGGACCGCGCGGCGTCCGCGCGCCGGGTTGGGGGCCCCGCTGCCCGCGATGCCGCCGACCGCCAACCACCCCGCGGCCCCGTCCACCGTCCAGCGCATGCCCGTACCCGCGCCCGTGCCGGGAGCGGGACAGCACCCCGCGTCCCCGGCCCCGTCACCAACTCCCACGTCACCAGCTCCCACGTCCCCGACCACCGCGTCCCCGACCACCGCGTCCCGGCACGGCGGTCGTGCCGGAGTTCCCGCGCCACCCGCAGGGGCCCGGACGAGCGGGCCCGTCCCGCTCGTCCTCGCCGGTCGGGCCGGGGCCCCGGGCCGGGCACCGGCCGCTCCGCACCGCAGCGTCCAGCTGCTCGCGGCGCGGCCCCTGGCCCTCGGCAGCGGTCGGGACATGGGGAGCGCGACGGCCCCCGTCACCGCCGCCCGCGCGGTGAGCCACCCCGTGGTCGCGGCACGCTGGGCCGCCCCGCCCTCCACCACCGCGCCGCAGCACGTCCAGCGAGCGCCCGGCTCCCCCGGCCCGCACCCGGTGTCCGCGTCCGGCCCCCTTCGCCCGTCCGAACCCCTTCGTGGACCCGAAGCCCTCCGTGCCTCCGGCCCCGGGCGCCCGTCCGGCCCGCTGCCCGTGGCCGCCCCGCACGCGCCACCGCTGGTGGTCCAGCCTTCCCGGGCCGGTTCCCCGGCGCGGCCCGTACCCGTGGTGCCGCTGGTGCGGTCCAGGACGCCGGACCCCGGCGGCACGCCGGGAGTCCCCCCGGCGGCGCCCCCGACCCCGCCCCCGCTCCCCGTGCAACGCGACACCGGCAGTATCCGGGGCACCGTCCCGGCCACCACCACCCCCGGCACCGGCACCACCACCCCGGCCACCACCACCGCCACCGCCCCGCGCACCACCACCCCGGACCAGCGGGTCACCGCCTCCGACCGAACCGTCGGAAGTCCGCGTGACGCCGGACCACAGGGCGGCGACCTCGACCTGGAGGACCTGGCACGCCGCCTGCTCGACCCGGTCGCCCGCCTGCTGCGCGCCGAGCTGCGGCGCGGCCGGGACCGCGCGGGCAGGACCTTCGACGGCCGCCGCTGAGCACCCGCACGAACGAGAAACGGACGACGGACCGATGACGGACAACATCTTCGCGACCAGCGTGTTCTTCCGGCTGGCGATCGGCGGCAACGACCTGGGCGCCTTCCACACCTGCTCCGGCATGGGCGCCGAGGTCGAGATGGAGAGCTACGCCGAGGGCGGCAACAACGGCTTCACCTGGCAGCTCCCGGGTCGCGTGACCTGGTCGAACATCACCCTCACCCGGCCGGTCACCGCCGACACCGCGAAGATCGGCCGCTGGCTGGACGAGACGCTGCGGCGGGTCGAACCGAAGGACGGCGAGATCGTGGCCCTGCGGCCCGATCTGAGCCGGATCATCAGCTGGCAGGTCTTCGGGATCGTCCCGGTCCGCTGGCAGGGTCCGTCCTTCGACCCCGCCAACTCCGCGGCCGCGGTGGAGACCCTGGAGATCGCCCACGCGGGACTGCTCCCCGCCTGACCGTCCCACCACCGCCCCGTCCGACGACCGCCGCACTCCCGCTCCGGAAGGAAGCCACGCCATGGCCTTCTCGGCACGCGCCAGCCGCGCCAGGGCCCAGCTCACCCTGAAAGAGCCCCCGGCCTCGGTCGGGGCCAAGCCCGGCGGGACGATCGCCCGGCTCGACCTCCAGTTCAACCCCTCGACCCTGCAGCTGGGCAAGACCACCGAGTGGCGACGGTCCCCGTCCCGGATGGCGGGGCAGTCGGCGCTGCCCGAGTTCGTGGGCAGCGGCCCGCGCACCCTGAGCCTGGAGGTCTTCCTGGACGCCACCGCCACCCACGACGACTCGGTGGAGCAGGCGGTCGAGAAGCTGATGAAGGCGTGCGTGCCGACCCCGGCCAGTCTCGGGCGCAAGAAGCCGGCGAGCCCCTGGGTGCGCTTCGAGTGGGGCAGCGCGCGCACCACCTCGTTCGACGGGGTGCTGTCGAACCTGTCGGTCTCGTACACGCTCTTCGACGTGGACGGCACGCCGTTGCGGGCGACCTGCTCGCTGTCCATCGAGGAGGCGAGCGTCGAACCGCCCGGCCAGAACCCGACGTCGGGCGCGCGCACCGCGCGCAGCACGCACACCCTGGTGGCAGGCGACAGCCTGGCGATGCTGGCCTGGCGCGAGTACGGCGACGCGACGGCCTGGCGGGTCATCGCGGAGGCGAACGGCATCGACGACCCGATGGCGCTCGCCCCGGGCACCGAGTTGGTGGTGCCGGCCCTGCGGGACGACGACCACGCCCGAGCGACCGGCGACAGGCACGCCTTGGACAACGGACTCGACAACGGACTCGACAGCGGACGAAGCAGCGGCAACGGGTTCGGCAACGGCAGCGGCGAGGGGGAACGGTGAGCGGGTTCGATTCCGGGGGCAGGTCCTTCGCGGCCGACCCGATCGTGGAGGCCCCCGGCGAGCTGCCGCAGATCTGGGCGGCGCAGCTGGTCAGCTGCGTGGTCGACGAGAACGTGAGCCTGCCGGACGCCGCCGTGCTCACCTACCGCGACCCCGACCACGAGTTCCTGCGCGCCACCGGCATCACCATCGGCTCCCCGCTCCGCGTGTCGGTGACGACGGCGAAGGGGCAGGCACGGGAGCGGCTGTTCGACGGCGAGGTCACGGCCCTGGAGATCGACCGGGACGGCACCGGGTCGTTCACCGTCGTCCGCGCCTACTCCAAGGCCCACCGGCTCCAGCGCGGCCGCAAGGTCGTCGCGTACCGGAACATGACGGCCGCGGACATCGTCCGCAAGGTGGCCGCGGGCGCCGGCCTGGCCGTCGGGAGGGTGGAGGCCGCGCCGGTGACGTACCGACAGCTGTCCCAGGCGAACGTCTCCGACTGGGACTTCCTGCAGTTCCTCGCGGGCGAGAGCGGTGCGCGGGTCCGCGTCGACGACAAGGGGCTGCTCCAGTTCACCAGGCCCGCGAAGGCGTCCGGGGCGCCCTCCCCCTCGACGTCGGCCATGCTCGACCCGATGGTCCTGGAGTACGGGCGCAACCTGCTGGCGCTGCGGGCCGCGCTGTCGGCCGCCGACGGTGCCTCGAAGGTGCAGGTGCGCGGCTGGGACGTCGCCACGAAGCGGCCGTTGGTCGCCGAGCAGCCGTCCGTGGTCAGCGACACCGTGGTGCCGGGGCTCGCTCCCGGGTCGGCCGCCCGGTTCGGGACGTCGGCCGTGGCCGTCACCGACACCCCCTACCGGACGCAGGCGGAGACGGCGGCGGTCGCCCGCGCGGCGGCGGCCCGGGTGAGCGCCGGCTTCGGCGACCTGGAGGCGGTGGCCGAGGGCAATCCGCTGCTGCGGGCGGGCAAACCGGTGGCGCTGGGCAACGTGGGGCCGGCGTTCTCCGGCCGGTACACGGCGACGGCCGTGCAGCACGTGCTGGAGCCGCACGGCGGCTACCGCACCACCGTGTGGGTCGGCGCCGGCCCGGACCGCTCCCTGCCCGGTCTGATGACCGGCGCCGACGCTCCGGGACGCGGCCCGCGCATCCCCGGTCTGGCGATCGGCGTGGTGACGGACGTGCGCGAGCCGAACGGCTCCGAACGCGGCGCGGTGCGCCTGACGTTCCCCTGGCTGGACGACACGTACGTCACCGACTGGGTGCGCACCGTCCAGTGGGGCGGCAAGGGCGGTGGCGGGGTGGTGAGCCCCGAGGTCAACGACGAGGTGCTGGTCGGGTTCGAGCAGGGCCTGTTGGACAGTCCGTACGTGATCGGCGGGCTCTACAACGGGGTGGACCAGCCCTCACCGCACGAGGTGCCGCTGGTCGACGCGACCAGCGGCAAGGTCAACCGCCGTTCGGTGGCCTCGCGTTCGGGTCACCGCGTGGAGCTGCTGGACGCGCCGGCGCCGGGCCCCTCCGGGCTGCGGCTGGTGACCGGGGACGAACGGCTGGAGGTCCGCCTGGACGACCGCCGGGACCGGATCGAGCTCACCGTGTACGCGGGACGGAACCGTCCGCTGACCTCCGTCCTGCTGGACCGGGACGGCATCACGCTCGACGCCCGGCAGGGCACCGTGAAGGTGACCGGCCGGCAGGTGGACATCGACGGCACGGCCGGGGTCAGCATCGGCGGCCGGTCGGTCCAGGTGTCCGGGACGGCGGACGTCTCCGTCGACGGCGGCCTGCTCGCCGTCCTCAAGGCCCGCCTCATCCGGATCAACTGACCCCACGTGAGCGTCCCCCTCTCCCTCGACCGTTCTCCCCTCTCCCCCTTCTCCCCGAGGAGCCCCCGATGCCAGCCGCAGCCCGTACCGGTGACCCCACCAACCACGGTGGCCGGATCGCGACCCCGCCGCCCGGCACCGCCGCGCGGGTGGCGACGGTGCTGATCGGCGGGCGGCCCGCCGCCGTGGTGGGCAGCCTGCACGTCTGCCCGGTACCGCCGCACGCGGCCCTGGGGCCGGGGAACGTGCTGGTGCCCAACCCGGCCGCGGTCACCGGGGGTGCGGTGCTGATCGGCGGACTGCCCGCCGCGCGGGCCCGCGACCAGGCGGCGTGCGGCGCGGCGGTCCTGACCGGTGCGCCCGACGTGCTGATCGGAGGCGTGTGATGGGCGATCGGTTCATCGGGCGCGGCTGGGCGTTCCCGCTGCGGGTCGGGCCGACCGGCGGGATCGCCATGGTCGAGCGGGAGCGGGAACTGGAGGAGGCCATCCGCCTCGTGCTGGGCACCGCGCCCGGCGAGCGACCGATGCGGCCCGACTTCGGCTGCGGCATCCACGAGTACGTCTTCGCTCCCGGCGACGGCGTCACCGCCGGGCGGATCGCCCAGCAGGTGCGCGAGGCGCTGGAGCGCTGGGAGCCGCGGATCGCGGTGGACGAGGTCGTCGTGGCCTTCGACGCGGTGGAGGCGGCCACCCTCTACATCGACGTGCGCTACACGGTGCGCACCACCAACGACCGGCGCAACCTGGTCTTCCCCTTCTACACGATCCCCTCCGAGGAGGGGACCGAGGAAACGGTCGCGGACTGATGGCCCTGCCCTCCCCCAACCTGGACGACCGACGGTTCCAGCAGCTCGTCGACGAGGCGAAGCGGTACGTGCAGCAGCGCGCCCCGGAGTGGACCGACCACAACGTCTCCGACCCTGGCGTCACCCTGATCGAGACGTTCGCCTACCTCGTGGACCAGCTGCTGTACCGGCTGAACCGGGTCCCGGACAAGAACTACCTGGCCTTCCTGGACCTGTTGGGCATCCGGCTGTACCCGCCGTCGGCGGCCGTCGCCGAGGTCGACTTCTGGCTGTCGGCCCCCCAACCGGACACGGTGACGCTGCCCGCGGGCACCGAGGTGACGACCGCGGCCGGCGAGACCGAGGCGGCCGTGGTCTTCGCCACCACCGACGACCTGCGCATCGTGCCGAGCGAGCTGACCCGGCTGGTCACCGCGCCCCGCACCGGTGAGCAGACCGACCGGACGGGTGCGCTGGCCGAGGGCCGGGACATCCCGTGCTTCCAGGCCGCGCCCGAGCCCGGCGACGCGCTGCTGTTCGGCCTGCCGACGGCGGTGCCGCGCTGCGTGGTCGCGGTCCGCCTCGACAGCCGCGTCGAGGGCGTCGGCGTCGACCCGCGCCAGCCCCCGCTGGTGTGGGAGGCGTGGGACGGCGGCCGGTGGCAGCGCTGCGAGACCGGCGCCGACAGCACCGGCGGGTTGAACCGGCCCGGTGAGGTCATCGTGTACGTTCCGGCCGGACACACGGCGTCGCTGGTCAGCGGGACCAGGGCGGGCTGGCTGCGCTGCCGGGTCACCGAGGCGGAGCCGGGGCAGCCGTTCTACTCGGAGTCACCGACGGTGCGCGAGGCCGCCGTCTTCACCGTCGGCGGCACGACGGCCGTGGAGCACGCCGAGCGGGTGACCGACGTACCGCTCGGCGTGTCGGAGGGGGTGGCGGGGCAGTCCTTCCGGCTCGGCCGCCCGCCCGTGCTGCTCGACGGGGAACCCCCGGTGGTGGAGGTGTCCTCCCCGGACGGCTGGCAGCGCTGGGAGGTGGTGGAGCACTTCGGGCGCTCGGGGCCGGCCGACCGGCACGTCCGGGTGGACGCCACCACCGGCGAGTTCGCGTTCCCGCCGGTGCTGCGCGAGGCCGACGGCACCCTGCGTCCGTGCGGGGCCGTGCCGGCCAAGGGCGCCCGGATCCGCGTGGCCCGCTACCGCACCGGCGGCGGCCCGGCGGGCAACGTCTCCCGCGGCGCGGTCTCCGTCCTGCGCAGCTCCGTCCCGTACGTCGCCCGGGTCGTCAACCGGGAGGCGGCGCGCGGCGGTGTCGCCGGGGAGACCATCGACAACGCCAAGCTGCGGGCACCGGAGACGCTACGCATGCAGGAGCGCGCGGTGACCGCCGAGGACTACGAGATCATCGCCCGGCAGGCGGCACCCTCCGTGCGCCGGGTCCGCTGCCTGCCCGACCGGGACGCGGGCGCGGGCGCGGTACGGGTCCTGGTGGTGCCGGACGCGGTGGCCGACGAGGGCGGCCGGCTGCGCTTCGAGCAGCTGATCCCGTCCGACCAGGTCCTCGCCAGGATCACCACGGCCCTCGACGAGCGGCGCCTGATCGGCACCCGGCTCCTCGTCGAGCCGCCGTTCTACCAGGGCGTCACCGTCGTCGCCCGGCTCTCGGCACCGGCCGCGGACGCCGACCGGGTGCGCGACGCGGCGCTCGACGCGCTCTACCGGCACCTCGACCCCTTGCGCGGCGGGCCCGACGGAACGGGCCGGCCGTTCGGGCGGCCCGTGCAGTACGGGGAGGTGTTCGGCGTGCTGCAACGCGCCGTCGGGGAGGTGGTGGTGGAGGAGATCCGGCTGTTCGCCGCCGACCCGGTCACGGGCCGGCGCGGCGCCCCGGTCGACCGGATCGACGTCGGCGCGGGCGCGCTGGTCTTCTCCTACCAGCACCAGGTGCTCGTGACCGCCCGGGAGCCGGAGGTGCGCGGATGAGCCGGGCCGCCGTCCCGGGCCTGCCCAGCCGGCACCCGATCGGCGAGCAGCTGCCCGCGCTGTACGCCGACGACGACTTCGCGCAACGGTTCACGGCGGGGCTGGACACGGTACTGGCCCCGGTGTTCACCACCCTCGACAACCTGCCCTCGTACTTCGATCCGCGACTGGCCCCGGCCGACTTCCTGGCCTGGCTGGCCACCTGGGTGGGCGGCGCCGACGACCCGCGCTGGCCGCTGGCGCCGCGCCGCGAGGCGGTGGCCCGCGCGGTGGAACTGCACCGCTGGAGCGGCACCCGGCGCGGCCTGGTCGAGGCCCTGCGCCTGGTCCTGGGCGTGTCCGCCGAGATCACCGGGGACGGCGGGGCCGCCTGGTCGAGCACGGCCGGTGCCGCACTGCCGCCCGCCCCGGCCGACGAGGTGGTCGTCCGGGTGTGGCCGCGGCACGGCGGAGCGGTGGACGCGGCGCACGAGCTGGACGCGGACCGGGTCCGCGCGCTGGTCCGGAGCCTGTGCCCGGTCCACACGGTCTGCCGGGTGGAGGTCCTACCGGGACCGCCCACGAGTGAGGAGGGGTGACAGTGATGCGCGAGTGTCCCGTGTGCGGGGCGTCCAACGGCCCGACGGACGGCTTCTGCGGCAACTGCGGCTCGTACCTGGACTGGTCGGACGCCCCGGCCACCCCGGCTGACCCGGCTGACCCGGCTGCCGACCCCCCGGCGGAAGCCGCCGCACCCCGGCCCGCCGACCCCTCACCACCCGCCGAACCCCGGCCCGCCGAACCCTCGCCACCCGCCGAACCCCCTCGCCCCTCCGACCCTCCTCCCCCCGACTCACCGCAGCCCGACTCACCGCAGCCCGTGCGGCCGGCGAAGGCCGTCGCACCGCGTCCGGTCGTCCGGCCGGTCCCGGTGGACGACGACGCCGCCGGGACGCCCTGTCCCTCCTGCGGCACGCCCAACCCGCCCGACCGCCGCTTCTGCCGCCGCTGCGCGACCCCGCTCACGCCCGGTACGGCCCCACCGCCGCTCCCCTGGTGGCGGACGATCTGGCCGCTGCGCCGCGGCACCCGGGCCGGCTCGGGCCGGACGACGCGCTTCCTGGTGATCCTGGCCGTGGTGCTGGCCCTGTGCGCGGGCGGCTTCCTGCTGCTGCCGGCCGGCCGGAACCTGATCGAGGACACCCGGGACAAGCTGGGCAAGAGCAAGCCGGTGACCCCGGTCCGCGTGGAGGCGAGTGCCGAGGTACCCGGCCACCCGGCCGGCAACGCCACGGACGGGCTCAGCAACCGCTACTGGGGTGCACCGGGCCCTGGCGCCTCGGTCACCTACACCTTCGCCAAGCCCTTCCGCCTGGTGGCCGTGATCGTCACCAACGGCGCCTCGACCTCACCCGAGGACTACGCCCGCGAGGGCCGGGCACTGCGGATCGACCTGGAGGTGACGGCCTCGGACGGCCGGAAGACGGTCAAGAAGCTGACCCTGACCGACAAGCCCGGCCCGCAGACCTTCCCCACCGGCATCAGCGACGCCACCACCGTCCGCCTGACCCTCGACGCCCCCGCAGGCCTGGACGGCGACCGCCATCTCGCCCTGGCCGAGCTGGAGTTCTTCCAGCGGAGCTGAGTCCCCGCGGGCGCCGTGCTCACGGGACTCACCGGGGTGTTCACGTGATGCCGGCACCGCTCGTGGTTCGAGCTGCGAACGGCGCTGGTCCCCGGCAAGACCGCAAGACGGCGGCGAAGCGGCCGTCCATCAACTGTCGACCCATCCACAGGAAGGCCGCTGACCTGGGATCACTCCCGGTCAACGGCCTTCCGCATCACTGTCGGGACGACAGGATTTGAACCTGCGGCCCCTTGCCCCCCGCAGCCGAGTGCGCCACCACGGCTAGGTCCCGGCGGCGTCCGGCGGGCCGGTCGAGTACCGCTGTCAGACCGTCAGGAGGCCGTCGAGCCGGACGTCGTGGAGCTTGAGCCAGGCGTCCAACCGGACCGGGGGCTCCGTGTAAACCGATCGCTGCATCATGGAGTAGGCGTTCTCGACCGGCGCGGCGAGGTGGTCCCGGACGGCGTCGAGGTTCAGCAGCGGCCGCGCCGGGGCGTCCCGGTCGGCGGCGATCCGGGCGAGCTCGCGGTTGATGGCCCGGTCGTAGCCGAGGTCCTGGGTCGAGGGGTAGGGGGCCTTTCGGCGCTGCACGATCGACTGCGGCAGCAGGTCCTTGGTGGCGTGGCGCAGCAGGCTCTTCTCCCGCCCGTCGAACGTCTTGAACGCCCAAGGCGTGTTGTAGACGTACTCGACGAGCCGGTGGTCGCAGAACGGCACCCGGACCTCCAAGCCGGTCGCCATGCTCATCCGGTCCTTGCGGTCGAGCATCATCTGGAGGAACCGGGTGATGTTGAGGTGGCTGGCGAGGCGCATCCGCCGTTCGAGGTCGCTGTCCCCGGGCAGGTGGGTGACCTGGCCGACGGCCGTGCGGTACTCGTCGGCGACGTACTCGGCCAGGTTGAGTGACTTGACCAGGCCCGGGTCGAGGAAGCTGGTCGCCTGCTCGCTCACCGGGACCCGGTTGATGGCGTGCCACGGGAAGGTGTCGGCCTGCGAGGCCACCGGGTCGTGGAACCAGAGGTACCCGCCGAAGACCTCGTCGGCCGACTCCCCGGAGAGGGCGACGGTCGAGCTCTCGCGGACCGCCTTGAACAGCAGGTAGAGCGAGGGGTCGTGGTCGCCGATGCCGTAGGGCAGGTCCCAGGCCCGCAGCACGGTGTCGCGGACGCCGGGGTCGACGAGCTGCGCGGTGTCGAGGAGGATCTCGCGGTGCTCGGTGCCGACGTGGCGGACGAGTTCGGCGGCGAACGGGGCGTCCGGCGCGTCCCGGAACTGCTCGGGCTTGAACTCCCCGGCCAGTCCGACGAAGTCGACGGAGAAGGTCCGGACCCGGCTGCCGTCCTTGGCGTCGAGCGAGCGCTGGGCCAACGCGGTGAGGGCGCTGGAGTCGAGGCCGCCGGAGAGCAGCGCGCAGAGCGGCACGTCGGAGACCATCTGCCGGCTCACCGCGTCCTCGATGAGCTCACGGACGGTGGCGACGGTGGTGTCGAGGTCGTCGGTGTGCGGGCGGGTCTCCAGCGACCAGTAGCGCTCCTCGCGCAGCCCGTCGCGGCCGACCCGCAGGATGTGGCCCGGCCGCACCTCGTAGAGGTTCTTCAACGGGGTCCGGCCGGGCACCCGGGCGAGGGCGAGGGCGTCGCGCAGACCGTCCAGGTCGAGCGTCGCGGTGCTCCGCGGGTTGGCGAGGATGGCCTTGGGCTCGGACCCGAAGAGCACGCCGCCGTCGACGGGGTAGTAGAAGAGCGGCTTGACGCCGAGGCGGTCGCGGACCAGGAGCAGCTCCTGCGTCCGGGTGTCCCAGATGGCCAGGCCGAACATGCCGTTGAATCGGTGGACGAACTCGCTCCCCCACTGGAGGTACGAGCGCAGCACCACCTCGGTGTCGCTCCTGGTGAGGAAGCGGTGGCCGAGCAGGACCAGTTCCTCGCGGATCTCCTGGAAGTTGTAGACCTCGCCGCTGTAGCTGAGGACCACGAGCGGCCGGCCGTCCGGACCCGTCTCCGGAGTGATCATCGGCTGGGCGCCGCCCTCGATGTCGATCACCGCGAGCCTGCGGTGGCCGAGCATCGCGTGCGGGGCCGTCCAGACGCCTTCGGCGTCAGGCCCCCGGCAGGCCATGGTGTCCGTCATGGCCTGCGCGGTCGCGCCCTCCTTGGTCAGGTCGCGACCGAAGTCCACCCAGCCGACTATTCCACACATCTCGGGCATACCTTTCGTCGAGTGATCGAGCGCATTTCAGTGGTACGTATCGACCTCCGACGGCTCCACCGCCGCCGGGGTACGCGAGGACAACCGGTGCGCCAGCTCGGACAGACCCAGGGCGACCACGGCCAGCCCCGCTCCGATGAAGCTGATCCGGTCCGCACCGATCGAGCTCATGCCGACCGCCCCGATGACACCGGAGAAGGCGATGGCGAGGTAGAGGAAGGCCGCGTTGAGCGAGATCAGCAGGGGCGCGGACTCGGGTTCGAGGGTGATCAGACGGGTCTGCTGGGGGGCCGTGATGGCCCAGGCCGCGACACCGTACGCCACGATGACGACCAGCGCGGCCGGGTACGTGCCGGTGGTCAGCGGGAGGACGACGAGACTGAGGGCCAGCAGCACGATGGCGCCGCCCACCACCGGCCGGGCACCGATCCGGTCGACCAGCGCGCCGGCGTAGAAGTTGCCGACGGTCCCGGTCAGACCGAAGGCGAACATGAGGATCGCCAGCTTGGTGCCGCTGTCGCCGGTCGCGGAGGAGAACACCTCGGCCATGTAGGTGTAGACGATGTACGCGGCGGTGAAGGCGACCAGCGTGGTCGCGAGCACGGTGACCACCCGGCGGTCGCCGAGCGGGGCGAGCCGCTGGCGCAGCCCGCCGGGGGCCGGCACGGACACCCGGGGCACCAGGGCCAGCACCCCGAGCAGGCCCAGGAGCGTCAGCGCCGTGATGAACCACATCGTCGCCCGCCAGCCGAGGACGCTGCCGACCACGGTGCCGATCGGCGCGCCCAGGGCCGTCGCCGCCGTCAGCCCGGTGGTCACCGCGGCGATGGCCCTGCCCCGGCGTTCGGGTTCGACCAGGCTGGCGGCCGTGACGCTGGCCGCCGGGATGTACAGGCCGGCGCCCGCCGCGGCGATCATCTGCGCCACCAGGACGACCGCGAAGGACGGGGCGAACCCGGTCGCGATCACGCCCACCATGTAGAGCAGGACGGCGAGCTTGAGCACCCGGTGGCGGGGCCAACCGGCGGTCAGGGTGCCGAGGACCGGCGACATCACGGCGCAGGTCAGCGCGAACACCGTGACGGTCTGGCCGGCGGTGGCGATCGAGACGTCCAGGGACTTGCTGAACTCGGGCAGCACCCCGGCGAGCACGAACTCGTCGGTACCGAGCGCGAAGGTGCCGAAGCCGAGCACCAGGACGGCTCGCCACGCACTCCTCGCCGACACCGCCTCGGTGTCGTCGTCGGCCATTAATGCTGTTCCCGTGCCGGAAGCGGTCAGCCGGGCCATGGGCCCTCCTTCATTCGGTACCGATCGGTTCTATTCAAAAGGACGGTACCGCTCGGTGCCGTTTGCGGTCAAGATCCGCTACCGTGGACGCATGGCGACCCATGCACGCGACCGCCTCCTCCAGACCGCGGAGGAGCTCTTCTATGCCGAGGGGATCCACGCCGTCGGCGTGGAGAGACTGCTGGCCGTCTCCGGGGTCGGGCGGGCCTCCTTCTACCGGCACTTCACCGGCAAGGACGCCCTGGTGGCGGCCGTCCTGACACGTCGGGACAAGAACTGGCGCGCCTGGCTCGAAGACGCCGTGGACGCCCACGGGGGCGGGCCACTGGCGGTCTTCGACGCCCTCGCGGAGGGGGCGACGGACGTCAACTTCCACGGCTGCGCGTTCATCAACGCCATGGCGGAGGTGTCCGACCCCGCCAGCGAGGTGTACCGGCTGGCGGAAGCGCACAAACAGGCGGTGACCGACTTCCTCGACCGCCTGCTCGAAGCCGCCGGGCACAGCCGGCACTCCGAACTCGCCCCGCAGTTCGCCCTGCTGATGGACGGAGCCATCGTCACGGCAATGCGCGAGCGCAACGCCGGGCCGGCCCTGCTGGCCCGCCGGATGGCGGAGCGGCTCCTCGACTGAACGCCGCCCCCGTCCCGGGAGGACCGGCACGGCCCCCGCGACGGGCGGGCGGCGGGCCGGTCCGGGGAGGGCGGCGCCTCCGGCGGTCGTGGCGGTCGTGGCACGGGCTCTCCCCCTCTCACTGTCCGTTTCGTCGGTCAGGACCCCCGTGCCCGGCCCGGGCCACCGGCGGCGCGTCGGCCGCGGTCCTGTCCGGTGTCCCGATGGCGGCGGCGATGACCAAACCCCGCTTGTGCGTGATCGAGACCCCGATGCCCGCGATGCCGCGCTCCCGGGCCCGCAGCGCGGCCCGGCCGCCGAGCCGGACCACCGGCGCCCCGCCGTCGGCGCGCAGGACGGCCACCTGCCGGGGGGTCACTCCCCCGCCGAAGCCCGTGCCGATCACCTTCAGCACGGCCTCCTTGGCGGCGAACCGGCCGGTGAGGAACTCCCGGGCCCGCTCGGCCCCGTAGGAGTCCGCGATCTCCAGCTCCGCCGGCGCGTAGGCGTACGCCCGGAACCAGGGCCGGCCGAGCAGCGCCGCCAGCTCGCCCTCCTGGAGGACGTCGACACCGATCCACACGGTCAGCGCACCCCCGGCCGAGGCGGCCGGACGGACCCGGCCCGGACGGCGGGCAGGGCCGGTACGGCGCTCGCGCGAACCGGACTCACCGGAGGAACGTGCCCTTGAGCACGCCCTGGAAGACGGCCAGCCGCTGGATGTGCCCGGTGCCCTCCATGAACTCGAAGGCCCGCGCGTCCCGGTACAGCTTGTCGAGCAGCGGATCCGCCAGCAGGGCGCCCGGGCCCAGCAGTTCGGCGGCGGCCAGGGTGCTGCGCTCGGCGAGTTCGGCGGCGCGCGTCTTGACCCCGGCGATCCGGTCCGCACGCGCCTGGCCCGCGTCGATCGCGGCGGCGACCTCGTAGTTCCGGTGCCGCAGCGCGGCAAGGGCGTCCACCAGCTCGTCCAGCCGCAGCCGGGCCGTACCGGTGAGCCCCGGGCGCTCCTCCCGTACGTGCTCCAGCACCGCGCGGACCAGCCCCAGCGCCGTCCCGGCGAGCACCGGACGGAACCGCTGCAAGGTCCGGATGGCGCCGACCAGCCCGCGCCGGCTGGGCTTGAGCGTCTCGTAGCCGAGGATCTGCTCACGCTCGACCCGCACGTCCTCGAACCGGATCGCGGAGATCCGCGCGCCGCGCAGGCCTACGGTCGGGATCAGCTCGGCCCGCAGGCCCGGCGCCGTGGTGTCCAGCAGCACCGCCTCGACGCCGAGCGGTCCCGGTGCCCGGCGGCAGAACACCACGCCCAGCTGGGCGAAGGCGGCGTTGCCCACGTAGCGCTTGGCGCCGTTCAGCCGGAAGCCGTCCCCGTCCGGGGTGAGCGCCGTCTCCAGCTCGGCGGCGGCGGACCCCTTGTGGGGCTCGGTCAGTCCGAAGAAGGTCCAGGTCGACCCGGGGGCCGCCACGCGCTCGTAGTAGGCCTGCCGCTGCTTGTCGTCACCCAGCGCGGCGACCGCCACGCCGGACATCAGCGGGCCGGGACAAGAGAGCATGAAGCCCGCGTCTCCGTAGCTCAACTCCTCTATGGCGATGGAGTGTTCGAGGCACGAGCTCATGTCGTAGGTGTGTCCGTCGATGCGCAGGGGCCGCTCCAGGTACTCCACCGGGACGGTGGCCTTGCGCATGATGTCCACCACGGGGAGGTGCAGCCAGCGGTCGATCGCCTCCGGGTCGCGGTCGATCTCCAGACCGATCCCGCGCAGCTCTCCCGCGCACTCCCGGATGTGGGACCTGAGCGCGGCTGTCCGGTGCGGCTCCGGCTCACTCATTCCCGTCCTCGTCTCGTTCTCGGCGGTCCGGCAGGAGGTAGGTGTTGCCCAGCAGTTCGGCGAGGTACAGCAGCCGGCCGGGGCCGTCGGCCACGAAGCCGCTCGCGCCGTACAGCTTGATCGCGACACGGCCCGCGTCCACCAGCCCGCGGTGGATCCGGTGGCGGCGCGCGGCGGTGCGGTCGGGGATCGCCAGCAGGTCGGCCGCCTCGGTGAGGGCCAGCGCGACGTCGGCCACCGCGCTCTGCACCAGCTGACGGTTGAGCAGGTTGGCGCCCTCCGAGGTGCGGTCGCCGAGCCGGACCACGGCGGCGTCGAGCAGCCCGCGGAGCAGCTCCCGGTGGAGCCGGAGCAGCCCGTCGGCGAACAGCTCCCGGGCCCGGTCCGACGACGGCACCCCGGAGCCGGTCACGGCGAGCGCGTCCGAGCCGCCCGGCACGGGGGCGCCCTCCGGCAGGCGCCCGGCCGAGGCGACGGCCCAGCCGCCGGGCGAGCTGACCAGCGCGCCCGGGCCCGCCAGCTCGTGGCAGGCGTCGAGCGCGGCGGCGAAGTCCCGCAGGGCCGCCGCGGCCCCGGCGCCGTCGGTGCCGGCGGGCGCCGCCCCGGGCAGGGTGTCCACCGGCGGCATCAGAGCGCTCCCTCGCCGTAGGCCCCGGTCTCGGCGGAGTCCGAGGACAGCACGGCCAGGTGGCTCTCGCCGGAGCGCGGGTCGGTGTCGCAGAGCAGCACCGTGGTGTACCGGTGCTGCCAGGAGCGCCAGTTCCGGGCCAGCGCCAGCCAGACGCTGGTGCAGTAGCTGCCGGGCTCCACCCGGTGCCGGGGGCCGTCCTGGTCCAGCCCGTGCTGGTCGAACCAGGGCCCGGTGACCACCAGCGTGCCCGCCGGGTCCTTGGCGGCGAGCTCCCCGAGGCGGTCGAAGGGCGACTCGGTGGCGGGGATCGTCTCGACCCCCGCCACCCGGGGTCCGCCGGTGGTGCCGAGGACCAGCGCCACCCCGGAGTCGACCAGGCCGTTGTCGTGGACCAGCGGGAACCGGGTCGGCAGGGTGGTCTGTTCGAGGACGGCGAGCACCGCCGTGCGGCTGCGGCCGGCCCGCTGGAAGGCGGAGACGACCCGCAGCGCGGTGAACGGTGCGGCCAGGCCCTGCTGGCCGATGCCGAGGTTGTTGGCGGACCCGCCGCCGAGCAGCCGGTCGAGGTAGGGCGCGATGGCGACGAACGGCGTCACGTCGGGCAGCGCCTGCGCCACGATCACCAGGTCCGGCGCGCTGTCCCGGACGCCCTCGATCGCCGCGAGCCGGTCGACCAGGTCGCGGTGGGTGACGTTCGGCGCGGAGCGCAGCAGGTCCTGCGACACCTCCAGGCCGAAGGGCTCGACCAGGTCGCGGTAGTAGGAGAGCGTCGTCGGGTCCTCGTCGTACGGCCGGCGCGGCGGGGCGAGCACCGCGCCGGCGGCCTGGAGGGTCGTGGACATCGCGGTCTCCCTCATGCCCCGTCGGCCTGGGCCAGGACGTAGTCGGTGAGGGTGCCCACCGACTTGAAGTCGTCCATGTCCAGGTCCTCCGGGTCCACCGAGATCTCGACCGTGTCCTCCAGGACCATCAGCAGTTCCAGGACGGAGGTGGAGTCCAGGTGCAGGTCCTCGAAGAGCCGGGCGTCCTCGGTGAGGCCGGTGACGGCACGCTCCAGGACCTCGCTGAGAGCGGCCTCCACGGCGGACACCACGTTCTGACGTTCCATGTGCCGGTTCACTCCTCTGTGCCGGGGCTGTCAGGGCTGTCGGGGGTTTGTCACGCGGTCGGGGCGCGGCGCGCCGTCCGGGACCTTTCGCCCCGCGGGGGGGGCGGAACTCCGGGACGGGCAGCCGGCAGGGACGGCCGGGAACGGCCGCCGACCGGTCAGTCGAAGTCGACGAGGTGCTGCTTGGCGAGGATCTCCTCGCGGCGGTCCCGCTCCCGGACCAGGTGCGCGGCACCGTTGTGGACCAGTACCTCGGCGGGGAACCCGTGGCTGAGGAAGAGCCCGGGGGAGGCGGTCGGCCCGTAGGCGCCCGAGCGCTCGACGCCCAGCAGGTCGCCGGCCTCGACCGGCGGCAGGGCGACCTTCTTGCCGATGACGTCGTTGGGCGTGCAGAGCGGCCCGGTGACGGTGTACGTGTCGCTGGGCTCGTCCTGGTACCTGGTCAGCGAGCGGATCGGGAAGTTGCGCTTGACGAAGCTGCCGACGCCGACCGCCGCCATGTGGTGGTTGGTGCCGCCGTCGGCGACCACGAAGCGTTCGCCGAGGGACTCCTTCACGTACAGCGCGCGCACCACGTACGTGCCGGCCAGCGCGGTCAGGTAGCGGCCGAGCTCGTTGATCAGCCGGCAGCCGGGGTGCGCCCGGACGAAGGGCTCGACGACCTCGTTGATGCCGGCGACGACGGCCCCCAGGTCGAGGTCCTTCTCGTTGTCGAAGTAGGCGACGCCGAAGCCGCCGCCGAAGTCGACGGTCTCCAGCGGGATGCCGAGCGTCTGCGACAGCTCCTCGGCGATCACCAGGATCTGCCGGGTGTTGTGCACCAGGTCGTCGGCGTTCAGGAACCGGGTGCCCATGTAGGCGTGGAAGCCGCGGACCCGGACCCGGCGCAGTGCGTCGATCACCGGGCGGGAGCGGCGCAGCAGTTCCGCGTCGATGCCGAACTGGCGCGGTTTGCCGCTCATGGCGAGGCCCGAGCCCTTCGTGTGGAAGTCGGGGTTGACCCGGAGCAGGACCGGCACCTCCTCCTTCCCGGCCTGTTCGGCGATCTCCTCCAGGAGGCGCAGCTCGTCCAGCGACTCGCAGACGACGGCGTGCAGGTTCGCCGCGACGCACGCCTCCAGCTCGGCGCGGGTCTTGCCCGGCCCCAGGAAGATCACGTTCTCCGGCGCGATGCCGGCCCGCTGGACGGTCATCAGCTCGACCAGGGAGGAGATCTCGGCGCCGGCGCCGAGCGAGCCGAGGTAGCCGCAGACGGCGACGTTGGGGTTGGCCTTGAGCGAGAGGAAGACGTCCACCGCCGGGTGGAGCCCCTCGCGCAGCGACTGGTAGACGGTGCGCAGCACCTCGGCGTCGTAGACGAACAGCGGGGTCCCGAACTGCTCGGCGATCTGCGAGACCGGCACCCCCTGCACCCT
This sequence comes from Kitasatospora sp. NPDC058218, assembly GCF_042882445.1. Classification (NCBI taxonomy): domain Bacteria; kingdom Bacillati; phylum Actinomycetota; class Actinomycetes; order Kitasatosporales; family Streptomycetaceae; genus Kitasatospora; species Kitasatospora sp. NPDC058218. Next base: position 78,410 of record NZ_JBHVWC010000035.1, read on the forward strand.
CAGTTCGCTGGTGTTCATGGCGTCCTTTCGGTGGTGTCGAGACGGTGGAGCGCCTCGGTGATCCGGCGGTCGAGGTCGCTGAGGCCGTCCCGGTCGGCGGCGAGGAGCAGGGTGTAGAGCCGGCCGTCGAACGGGAGCGAGGTGCCGGCCTGCGCGTTGACCGTGCCGAAGCAGGTGACGACCAGCCCGGTGCCGTCGACGGGCGGCCGGGCGAGGTCCCCGAGTACGTGGGCCACCTCGTCGAAGGAGACCGGGGCGGAGATCCGCAGCGGGTAGTGCTTCGCCAGCGCGGCCCCGCCCGGGGCGAGGAAGCGCTCGGTGATCTGCCCCTGGTAACTGGACATGTTCAGGCGGGCGTTGATCTCCAGGACGGGGTACACCAGGTCGTCCTGCCCGAGCAGCGCGTCCACGCCGACCACACCGAAGAAGCCGTCCTCGAAGAGCCGGGCACCCAACCGCTCGGCGGCGGCGACGAGGCTCTCGTGCTGGACGGGCGAGAGCGCGGCGGGCATGACGTGCCCGAGGTGGACGCCACCGGAGGTCAGGGCCTCCTTCGCGAAGTCGAACCTCACCCGCCCGTCCCGGGCGATGGTGAACTGGTAGTTGAGGTCGAACCGCTTGGGCAGGAACCGCTCGACGACGACGTGGATCGCGTCGTCGCCGCTGTTCTGCGCGCGGCGGTCGACCATGCGCAGCAGCCGGTCGGCCTTCTTGCGGCTGTCGAGCACGATCAGGCCCTTGCCGGAGACGCCGTAGGCGTCCTTCACGATCACCGGCCCGCCGTCGCTCAGCGACTCGTCGAGCGCCCGGTGGAGCTCGCCGACCGTCTCGCAGGTGAAGCCGGGAATGGCCCGCAGGCCGAGCTCCTCGGTCAGCCGGCGGCTGTACAACTTGCTGTTGACCCGCGCCGAGGTCTCCGGGTCGGGCACCGCGGGGCGCAGCCCGGTCCGCCGGCAGATCTCCTGCTCCAGGGGGGAGTTGCCCATCGGCATCAGGTAGGCGCCGCCGCCCGCGAGCACCCGCAGCCGGTCCAGCAGCTCCGGGGAGTCGAGGACGGCCCGGCTGGTGCCGCCCTCGCCGGCCGGTGCCCGGGTGATCAGTTCGGTGGGCGCGCCGAGCCCGGTCTTCTCCGTGTACGCGCGGTAGCCGGGGTCCAGCGGGCGGTCGAGCAGCAGATGGTCGGTCGGCTCGGCGAGCAGGGCCCCGAGCTCCTCCATCCGCTGCACGGTCGCGGCGGTGGTGGTGATCCGCGCCGCCGGGAGCCCGGTGTGGCCGTGCGCCCACTGGTTCTCCACCTCGAAGTTGCAGAGCCAGACGAACCGCGCCTCGCGGTCGCCGGTGAGTGCCTCCTTGAGGTCCGCCGTGTAGGCGGTGCCGGTCATCGGGTGCCTCCCTCGCGGTGGGTGATGACCATGGCGCCGAAGGTGGCGCCCAGGCCGACCGAGACCAGGACGTAGTGGCCGCCGTCGACCAGCCGGCCCTGCTCGCGCAGGGTGGTGTAGTTGAGGAAGACGTCCGAGGCGAAGCAGTGGCTGTAGAGCGGGATGTTGTCCAGGAAGAAGCGGTCCGGGTCGGCGCCCATCTGCTTGATCGTGTGGCGCCAGGAGACGGCGTTGACGTTGTGCGGGATGACCATGTCGATCTCGTCGAAGGTCAGGCCGGCCCGGCGGACGGACTCCTCGATGACCTCGCCGAGCACAGTGGCGTACTCGTGGCCGAAGCCGCTGATCTCCTGCGGGGTCATCTCCAGGCCCGCCGCGTACGCGCCGAGGGTGCGGGTCAGGTACGAGCGCACCTCGTCGCCGGGGCCGCCGACGGTCAGCAGGCAGGCGGAGGCCGCGTCCGCCATGACCGCGCTGTTCGGGATCAGCTGGACCTTCGGGGAGTACGCCCGCTCCCCGGTCACCATCAGCGCGTACGCGCCCTCGGGCGCCTCGGCCCGCAGCAGCTCGCCGGCCAGGTCGATGGCACCGAGGCTGCTGACGCACGCCTGCTGGGTGAGCGCGAACGCCTCGGCGTCGTGCAGCCCCAGCTTCGCCCGGATGACCCGGGCGGCGTCGATGTGCGGCGGGGCGAGCGTCTGCATGGTGTGGGCGTAGATGACGTAGTCGACCCGCCGTCCTTCGGGAAGTGCCGCCAGAGCCCGGCGGGCCGCGGGAAGCACCAGGTCGAAGAGGCCGGTGCCGGGGTCGAACCGCAGCCGGTCGAGGCCGTAGATCTTCCGGAACACGCCCACCTCGGCGCGGCGCAGCCCCAGGCTTTCGGCGAGGTCGTCGATCCGCACGCTCCGTTCGGGGAGGAACGACTCGATCCTCTCCAGTGTGGTCACGCCACTCATCCGGGTACTCCTCTCATCCGCCCCCTCCTCAGCGGCCGGAGAACTCGGCGCGGACCAGCCAACTGCGCGCCACGCCCCGGCGGTCGCGGGGCTGCACTTCGTAGGGCCAGCGCCCCTCGCCCGCGCCGGGCTCGCCGGGCTCGCGCAGCTCGCGGACCTTCCAGCCGGTACCGGCCAGGAACTCCTCCGGCTCGTCGGTGCCGAAGAGCCAGGGCGTGCCGTCCTCGCGCAGGCCGGCCAGGAAGGCCCTGGAGAAGGGGCTGCGCAGCAGCGCCCGGCTGGCGAAGTCGACGGCCAGCCGGCTGCCGGGGGCCGAGACCGAGCCGAGGACGCCGAGCAGGTGGGAGGCCTGCTCCTCGGTGAGGAAGAACATCAGCCCTTCCGCGACCCAGAGCGTGGGCAGTTCCGGGTCGAAGCCGGCGCCGTGCAGCGCGGGCAGCCACTGCGTGGCGAGGTCGGCCGACACCTCGCGGCGCTCCACCGTGGGCTCGGCGCCGAGCGCGGCCAGCCGGGCGCGCTTCTCCTCGATGAGGCCGCCGTGGTCGACCTCGTACACCGTGGTGCCGAGGGGCCAGGCCAGCCGGAACGCCCGGGTGTCCATCCCGGCGGCGACCAGGACGACCTGCCGGATGCCACTGTCCTCCAGCAGCGCCTGGATGCTGTCGTCCAGGTACTTGGTGCGGATGGCGATGAACGGGATCAGGCCGCCGCCGCCGTACTTGTCGAGGAGTTCGAAGCCGCGCGGGGCCGCGAGGTCGCGCGCGAACCTGTCCTGGAACATGGCGTCGCCGGGACGCTCGGACTCGACGGCGCGGGCCGCGGCGGTCCACTGGGCCGTGTACGAGACAGCTTCCATGGGGATACCTCCTACGGGAGTCGGGCCGGGACGAAGAAGGCCTTCTCGATCGACGAGAGGGTCTGGAGGTCCTGCATGTCGATGCTCTCGAAGTCGATCTCGATGCCGGCGGCGCTCTCGATCGTGTAGATCAGCTCCACGAAGGAGAGCGAGTCGACGAGGCGGCTCTCGATGAGGTTCTCGTCGGGCTCGATGGATTCCCGGTCCGGGTGCTTGGCCAGGATCCACTCGCGGACCTGGTCGATTCCTGCCGAAGCCATTGCCACTCCTCGGGTGTTGGGGGATACGGGCATGCTCGGGCCGTGCCGGAGGTGTTCGGGCCGTACGGGCTCTACTCGGAGGCTCCGCGCCTCAGGAGAGCCGCCGGGCCGCGGTCCGCACCGCGTCCAGGGCCTCGACCGCGTCGCCGTGGTGCAGGTCGACCAGGACGGAGAGCCACCGCTCCAGGCCGAACGCCACGCAGCTGGTGAAGGCGAACTCGTCCTCCGGCCCGCGGATGTCGCAGCGCTCGCCGAAGAAGTTGCGGTGCGTGTTGACGGAGGAGACGGCCAGGTCGCCGACCTGGAACTCGTACTTGACCGGGCTGAGCTTCTGGAGCAGGGCGCGGGCGCCGTCGCTCTGGAAGAACGGGTCGAAGGCGGGCACCTTCTCCAGCCGCAGGGACAGCGCGTCGGCGAACGCGGCGATCCGCTCGGCGAAGGACCCGAGGACCTGCTGGGTGTGCTCGTACGAGCCGAGTGCGACGACCTCGCGCATCTGGAAGCTGAGCAGCCGCCGCAGGCCCTCGTACCGCTCCTCGTTGCGGAAGCAGCGGTTGACCAGGGTGATCAGCTCGTCCGCGGCCACGACGGAGTTCTCGTAGTACAGGAAGGCGCTGTAGCAGGTCGCGTGGGGCAGGCCGACCTGCGCGCCGAGCAGGGCGGCGGGCGCGAACCGGCCGTCGACGGGCTTGTTCTCGCCGCTCTCCAGGTCGAGTCCGGCACCGACGAAGGCCAGGTGCGGGAAGTTGGTGTAGACGTCGAACTTCTCCAGGTCCGACACCGGGTACAGCGGCGGCGGGAGGATCTCGCGGGCCCCGGCGGCGCGGCCCCAGCCGGCGAACGTCCGGTCGAGTTCGAGGAGCAGGTCGGTCTGGTCCGGGTCGAGGATGACCAGTCCGCCGAAGGGCTCGGCGGTTCCCGGGGCGGTGTCGGCCATCAGATGAGCCCCGTCTTCTCGAGGTACTTGGCGGTCTTGCGGTAGACGCTCTTCTCGAACTCGGCGCGCTGCGGGGATTCGAGGAGCTGCCGACGCAGGTCGTGCGGGTTCTTGATGCCCGCGTCCCGGTACACCTGCGGGCTGTACAGCGTCTCGAAGCTGTAGGTCATGTAGCGCCGGATGTAGGCGGCGATGTCCCGCATCTCCTCCTCGGTGGAGGTCTGCTTGACGTCGACGGCCAACGCGGTGACCAGTTCACGGCCGAAGGCGATGTGCCGCGACTCGTCCTGGTGGTGGATCCGGTTGATGCCGCGGATCGTCTCGTGCAGGCGGTCGTCCAGCGCCATCCGGGAGTTGAAGTGGTCCACCAGCTCCTCGAAGATCAGGATCCGGGCGAAGACCAGCAGGCTCTCCACGTTCGAACGGGGGATCTCGACGTTCGCACCGGCCGGCTGCCGGTAGATCTTCTTGCCGTAGCGCAGGCAGAACTCGGCGAAGAACCACATGTGCTCGTTCTCCTCACCGATGAAGTGGTGGAAGAAGTCCGAGGGCGTCTCGAAGCCGGTGGTGTGAATCCGCTTGGTGACCTCGATGAGAAGTTCCCGGATACCGTGCACATTGAGGCTGTAGAAGTTGATGCTCTCGTACCGCGACAGTGCGTGGAGCTCCTTTTCGGTGAGCCGCCGGGCGGCCTCGGTACCGTGGGTGGTGGTGAGTTCGGGGCTCATCCACCACATCTCCTCGGGCAGGCTGTCCGGCCATTCGAAGAGTTTGTAGGGGTTGTAGTAGTCGTCGATCGACTTCGTGGTCAGACGGTCGAGGATTTCCAGGAACCGGCCGTCCTGGTCGATCAGTTTGCTGACCATGCTGGCGTTGACCTCCGAGTCTCCCCGGCCACCTCGCGGTGATCGGTGGATCCAATGCCGTGCCGTTTCCCGGCACTCCTCGAAGATAAGGACGCCCCGGCGGGCGCCGCAATGACCTGATGTGGTGTGGCCACATACGGCCATATCGAAGCGGCGACGCCCGTCGGGATCGACGGCACCGGTCCGGTCAGCCGGCGGCGGCCCGGACCGGCAGGAGTCCGGCCTGGACGGCGGCCGCGCCCGCCTGGAACCGGCTCTCGGCATTCAACTCGTCCATGATGGTGGCGAGGTGACGGCGGAAGGTCCGCGAGGACATGCCGATGCGCCGGGCCACCACCTCGTCCTTGAGCCCGGAGGCGAGCAGCTCCAGGATGGCGCAGCGGACCTCGTCCAAGGTCTCGCCGTACCTGACCACGTTCGCGTCGATGTCCGTGCCGGACGCCCAGGCGTGCTCGTAGGAGCGCACCAGCCGGGAGACGATGGCCGGCTCGTAGACGACGGTGACGCCCGCGTCGTCGCCCCCGGGGTCGGCCAGGAAGGCCACCTCGCCGCCCACGATGACCAGGCGCTCGAAGGCCTGGGTCGAGGTGCGGACCCGCGCGCTCGCCTCGGCCAGCGTCCGCAGGCTGCCGCGTGAGGCGAGGCTGCTGCGGGCGGTGTGCGGGTACAGGACCTGGATCGGGACCCCGGGCGGCAGCGCGGACAGGCCCAGGGCATGGGAGTCCTGCCCCTGGACCGGGGCGAACGGCTCCATGACGAGGATCTCGGACGGGCGGTCGCGCAGGGCGTCCGCCATCCGCAACCCGGTCTGCTCCCGATCCAGCCCGCTGAGCACCGGGTCCCTCCGCAGCCGGGTGCGCTGGAGGTTGCTGTAGGTGTCGACGAAAGAGCCCAACATGTCCTGGAAGTCCGTCAGTTCACGACGCTTTTCGCGGATCGTCTGCTCCAGCGGCATGAGCAGTTCCAGTTGGGCGATCTCGGGGCTGCGCGCCGCGTAGCGCCCCTGCTCCGGGCAGTACCTGACGAGCTTCAGGCAGCGCAGGGCGGAGAGCGCCTGTTCCGCCCGCTCGGCCGTGACGCCCAGGTCGGTGGCGAGCTCCGAGGGGGTCACCCCCTTGGTCACCAGGATCCGCTCGTAGGCCCGGACCGCCAGATCCTCGTCGATCGAGCACAGTCCCCGCTTCACGATCTGTCTCCGTCCTCTCGTCCGGTGGATTCGACGCCCAGGTCCGCGGTGATCGTCCCGACCACCGCGGCCAACTGCTGATCGAGGAAGAAGTGGCCACCGGGGAAGGAGGTGAGCCGGAACTCCCCCGTGGTGTGGCCCTTCCAGCCGAGCGCCGCCGCCGGGTCGAGGTACGGGTCGGCGTCCGCGAACAGGAAGGTGACCGGACAGGCCACGGTGGTGTCGGGCGGGACGGTGTAACGGGAATTGGCACGGTAGTCGTTGCGGATGACGGTAAGGATCGACTCCCGGTACTTCGGGCGGTCCAGCAGCCGCGCCGGGATCCCGCCCAGTTCCCGGAGTTCGGCCAGGACGTCGTCGTCGCCCCGGGGGATGTTCAGGCCGAGCCCGGCGGACGGCGAGCGGCGGCCCGAGACGAACAGCCGCACCGGGGCCCGCCCGGCCTCCTCCAGCCGACGGGTCACCTCGAAGGCGACGACCGAGCCCATGCTGTGGCCCAGCACGGCCAACGGCAGGTCGTCGAAGCCGAGCAGTTCGGTGCCGATCCGGTCGGCCAGCACGCCGATGTCGTCGATCCCGCGCTCCCCGGACCCGCCGCGCCGCCCGGGGTACTGGACCGACAGCGCCTCGACACCGCCGGGAAGGGCGGCCGAGAGCCGGCGGTAGGCGCCCGCGGAGGCCCCGGCGTGCGGGCAACAGACCAGGCGCAGCCCGGCCTCCGGTGCGGGGTCGAATATCTGGATCCATCCCGTGCTATTGGTCAGGCCTTGTTCTTCCATCTCAGTTGTCCCGTCCTATCCGATCACTGGGCACGGAGACGCAAATAATCCACGCAGGTGCGTAAGTTCTTCGGTGGAGAGAGTCGGCAGAAGGCAGCTGCGGCGCTTTCCTCATGCCGTGATCGCCGTCGGGGCGGAGTCGACGGCGGCAACTGGAGTTCTGTATCGTCACGGCCGCAACAAGGTGCGCGGCCAAGACAGTTGCCAGGACGTCAGCTTACCTTCCGCCACTTTCATGTCAACCAATCGGAATCCGTGTGCGACGTGTTCCCTGTGGGACTGTTGGTGAGGAGTGGAACGCACTGAAGGAACGTGCACCATCCTGCCCGGGCAAACGCGGAACGCGCCTCGACCACCTCTTCGCGACCGTCCACCCCTAGGTCGCGGTCCGTACGGCAACGAAGAGGTGGCGAAGGCCATTCACCTCCATGACAGAGATATCTCGAAGGTGTACATCGCCTATCCGAGCAACGACATCCGCGACAATCCGACCCCGCACCGCCTGGAGGCCCTCGCGACCTTCTTCGGCGTCGAGCCCGCGCAGTTCTTCGACGACGAGGTCGCGCGGGAGACCCATTCGGCACGGTCGGCACCGGTCGCGCTGCGCGAGGCCGGCATCCGGCTCGGCGAGTGGGCGGTCGTCCGGGACGCCGGGATCGAGATCCGGGACGCGATCCTGGTGCTGCGGGACTACGGGCCGCCCGGCGGCCTCACTCCGCGGCCGAGGACACCGGTGCGGCCGGGGTCCCGGCGGGCGCCGTGCGGCCGTCCGCCCGGCCGGAGAGCCAGGCGAGGCCGGCCGCCGACACGGCGAAGGCCGCCGCGGCCGGCAGCAGGTACCCGGCGGAGCCGAAGGCCTTCAGGCCGATCGCCCCGAGGACGCCGGCCAGCGAGACCGCCAGGTACAGCACGGCCGCGTTGAGCGAGACGACGAGGGACTCGGAGCCCGCCGGGGCGAGCGCGATGATCCGCTGCTGCTGCGGCGCGGTCAGCGACCAGGAGGCCACCCCGCAGAACGCCACCGCCACCAGCGCGGCCGTGAACGAGTCCCGGCCCTCCAGCATCGCCAGGAACACGGCCGCGAGCCCCAGGCTTGCGGTGATCACCACCCGGCGCGGCCCGTACCGGTCGGCGAGGTGCCCGGCCACCAGGTTCCCGGCGGTGCCGGCCACCCCGAAGACCAGCAGCAGCAGCGCCACCCGCGCGTCGTGTCCCCCGACGGCCGGCGCGAAGACGGAGCTGATGTACGTGTAGGGGAGGTAGACGCCGATGAAGGCCAGCAGGGTGCAGGCGAGCACGCCCGCCACCCGCCGGTCGGTGAGCGGGGACAGGCGCCGGCGCAGTCCGGCCGCGGTGCCGAGCCTGATCTCGGGCAGCCGCAGCGCGATCACGGCAGCGACCGGGACGGCCAGGGCGGTGACGAACCACATCGTCGCCCGCCAGCCGATCGCGTTGCCGATGGTGGTGCCCAGCGGAGCGCCGAGGGCGAGCGAGGCGGTCAGGCCCACGGTCACGATGGCGATCGCCCGGCCGCGGTGGCGCCCACCGGCGAGCGCCGCCGCCGTCGCGCCCGCGTTCGGGGTGAACATCGCCGCACCGGCCGCCGCGACCACCCGGGAGGCCAGCACCAGCCCGTAGCCGGGGGCGACCGCCGTCACCACGTTGCCCACCCCGAACACCAGTAGCGCCGTGACCAGCACGGTGCGCCGTGACCAGGTGCTGGTGAGCGCCGCCAGGACCGGGGAGAGCACCGCGTAGGCGATGGCGAACACACTGACCAGCTGGCCCGCCGCGGCGACGTCGACGTGCAGTGAGCCGGCGATGTCGGGGAGCAGGCCCGCGATGACGAAGGCGTCGGTGCCCACGGCGAAGGTGCCGAGGGCCAGGAGCATCGCGGAGGGACCCCAGGGGGCGGCCGGGGACGCGTCGGCGGCGTCGGTCATGGTGCGACTCCCGGTTCGATGATCGGCGTCTATTACGACCGGCATCGTAACCACGGAGGCTTTCCGGCTGGTGGCGGCAGAGCGACCGACCGACGGTTTCCGGCCAAATGCCCATCAGAGAAGGCCTGTTGAAGCCCTTGCCGGCCTCCGGCCGCACCGGGACGCCGTTCCCCGGCGGCGGCCGGAAAACCTCACAAGGGTCAATGCCCATCGGAAAAGTCGACTAATATCGGATCACTGAAGGGCCCTCGACCGAGCGGCCCGGACGGATGGGTATCGTCGGCACCGGTACACGGCCGAACGGCCGCACCGACGAGCAGGGTGGAGCGGATGCACGCGATCGAGGAGACCTGGCTGCCACAGCCCGACCTTGCGGCGGTGGACATCGGCACCGTGCTCCAGGCGCTGGCCGATCCGGTGCGCCTGCAGATCCTCCGGGCGCTCGACGCCTCCGCCGAGGAGTCGTGCACGTCGCTGGACCTGCCCGTAAAGCGCTCGACCGTCTCGCACCACCTGCGCACCCTGCGCGAGGCCGGCATCGTGGCGACCAGGCTGGTCGGCAACAGTCGGCTCAGCCGGCTGCGCCGGGACGACCTCGAAGCCCGCTTCCCCGGGCTCCTGATCTCGATACTCACGGCCGCCCCGGCGGCAACCCCACCGGGTGACCCGACCGGGTGACCCGACGGGCCCGGTGATCCGGACCGCCGCCGCACCGCCGCCGCACCATCGCGTCCACCCAACCGCCCGACCGGCGAGAAGGAGCACAGCATGGGCCGCTACGCCCACCTGGCGTACACCGACGAGGTGCGCCGGGTCCAGCGGGAACAGGGAAGCGAGTTGTCGGCCATCCGCCAGCTCGCGCACGGCGACGAGCCCGAGGAGCTGACGGACGCCGAGGCCGACTTCATCCACTCCCGCGACGGGTTCTACCTGGCCAGCGTCAGCGAGACCGGCTGGCCGTACGTCCAGTTCCGCGGCGGCCCGCCCGGCTTCGCCCAGGTCGTCGACGAGCGGACGATCGCCTTCGCCGAGGTGCGCGGCAACCGCCAGTACATCAGCACCGGCAACATCCGCGCGGACGGCCGGGTGGCACTGTTCTTCATGGACTACGCCCGCCAGGCCCGGCTGAAGCTCTTCGGCCTGGCTTCGGTGCAGGAATTGGAGAAGAACCCGGAGCTCGACCGGCGCCTGCTCTCCACCCGGACCGGGGGGCGAGTGGAACGCCTGATGACCATCCACGTCGAGGGCTTCAACTGGAACTGCCCCCAGCACATCACCCCGCGCTTCTCCGAGGCCGAACTCCGGCCCCACCTCGACCAGTTGCAGGACCGGATGGCCGCGTTGGAGGAGGAGAACCGCGTCCTGCGGACGCAACTGGAGCAGCAGGCCGGGTAGCCTCCGCCCCGGAAGGCACCGCGGAGCCGGGCCGGCACCGCTGTCGGAAACCTCCCCGAGGAACGCGGCCGGTGCCCGTTCACCGAGAAGAACCGGGCGATTTCATCCTGGTCGGCGGGGATCGGCACCAGGTCCTCGGCACGGAACAGCCGGGCGATCGGCCAGGCCCCGGGGCCTGGCCGGGCGGGCTGGGTTGATTTCACGTCAATTACATGCCGGTGCCCTATCGTTGCCCACCACGAGTCAGTCCGCGATGGCACCATGCTGGGTCGGTGCGATGACGAAGGGAGAGTCCGGTGAGCAGTCTCAACAAGGGTCTGGAACGGATCGAAATAGGCCTGCTGTGGGATCCGAGTCCCGCAGGATCGGCGGGGCACGATCTGGATCTCGTCGCCGCGACGTACACCACCGACGCCCCGGCCGGCGCCCCCGCCTACCTGGTCCACTTCGACAGCCGCGCTCCCGACGGCACGATCACCCTCACCAAGGACAGCCGCGACGGCAAGGGCCTCGGCGTCGACGAGCGCCTGGTCCTGGAGCTCGACCGGCTGGCGCACCGCTACCTCCGGGTGGTCGTGGGCGTCGCCATCCAGCAGAACGCCGGCCGGCTGACCTTCGGAGACATAGCGAACCCCGTGGTGAGGATCCGGAACGGGCGCGATGAGTTCGCGGCGGTGGACTTCACCGGCGCCGGCGAGGCAACGGCTGCGAGGGTCGCGGAGTTCGTCCGGGACGGCTCGGGGGCCTGGGGATTCCGGCCCGGCGTCCACGGCTTCGACGCCGATCCGGCGACTTTCGCGAGGATCATGGGCACCTAGCGACGACTGCCGTCACCACCGCGTATCGGACGTGTCCGGCCGGGGCCCCGAGGCTGGTGGCCGGGCGTCGGCCGGACCGGTGGCACCGGCGAAGAGCGAGGACAGACAGATGAGAGTGACCGTCGTCGGCGGCGGCATCGCCGGGCTGACCTGCGCCCTGGGCCTGCACGCCGCCGGCTTCGCGCCACGGGTGTACGAAGCGGCGCGGAAGGTCGAGGCGGTCGGCGTCGGGATCAACCTGTTGCCGCACGCCGTCCGGGAACTCGCGGAACTCGGCCTGGACGGCGGGCTGGCCTCCGTCGCGCTGCCCCCGGATCGGCTGAGCTACCGCGACCGGGCGGGCCGGACGGTCTGAGAGGAGCCGCTGGGACGCGCGGCCGGGTACCACTGGCCGCAGTACTCCGTGCACCGCGGCCGGCTGCAGATGCTGCTGCTGGCGGCGGTACGTGAGCGGCTGGGGCCGGACTCGGTCCGTACCGGTCCGCTGTTCCAGGGGTTCGAGCAGTGCGCGGGCGGCGTCCGCGCCCACTTCCTGGACCGGTCGAGCGGTCGGCCCGTCGTCGGCGACGCCGATGTGCTGGTCGGCGCCGACGGCATCGACTCCGTGGTCCGCCGCCGGCTCTACCCGGACGAGCGCCTCCCGCAGGGGAACGGCGTCCACATGTGGCGTCGCACCGCACCCGCACGTCCTCGACGGCCGTTCGATCGTGGTGGCCGGGGGCACCCCCGGCGCCCGGCGCGAAGTTCGTCGCCTACCCGATCGAGGACCCCGCGGCCCCGGCCGGCGATGCCCTGGTGAACTGGGTGCTGGAGGTCCGGCACGGGCCGTCCACCCCGCCACCGGGCGGCCCCGGCCGTCGCGTCACCGCGGTGGAGGCCCGCGCCGGGCTGTCCTCGTGGCACCTGCCGTGGATCGACCTCGCATCGCTCGCCGAACGCTCCGCGGCGATCTTCGAGTACCCGATGCTCGACCGTGATCCCCTGCCGCGCTGGAGCTTCGGACGGGTCACCCTCCTCGGCGACGCCGCGCACCCGATGTTCCCCATGGGCATGAACGGGGGATCGCAGTCCGTCGTCGACAGCCGCGTGCTGGCCCGACTGACGGTGGAACGACCGGCTCCGGGACCACTGGACGCGGCCGGTTGCCGGCCGGCTTGGAGGGCGTCCGCTGGCTCGTCCCGGGCCCCCTGCCGAGCGGCGATCTAGCATGAGAAAGGGAAGGCTCCATCTCCAGGCCCGCGCCGCAGCGGCAGGGAGGCCGGCATGGCGTTCGACACGACTTTCGAGCAGGCGGACAGCTGCCGCTACATTCCGATCTCCGAACACGGCCTGATCGGCGATCTTCGTACCACCGCCCTGGTCGGCACGAACGGCACCATCGACTGGTACTGCTGCCCGCGCTTCGATTCGCCCAGCGTCTTCGGGTCCATCCTCGACGCCGACCGGGGCGGGTCGTTCGAGTTGGCCGCCGAGGCCCAGACACGCACCCGACAGTTCTACTTCCCCGACACCAACGTACTGATCACGCGGTTCTTCGCGGCGGACGGGGTGGCGGAGATCCAGGACTTCATGCCCGTGGTGGACGAGTCGCACGAGGCGGCCCGGCACCGGCTGATCCGGCGCGTGCTCTGCGTCCGCGGAACACTCCCCTTCAGGGCTCGGATCGCCCCCCGGTTCGGCTACGGCGCCGAGGCGCACACCACGCACCTCGAAGGCCGCCAGGCGCTGTTCCGCTCCCCGTCACTGACGCTCGCGCTCACCGCCACCGCACCGCTGGAGAGCGACGGCCTGGACGTGTGGTCGCACTTCAAGCTCCTTGAGGGCGAGTCCCACGTGTTCGCCCTCGACCAGATCGACGACGAGGTGGCCCCCCGGTCCTGTCCACGCGCCGAGGCGCAGGAGCAGGCCGAGGCGACCGTCCGGTTCTGGCGTCACTGGCTGGCCGGCTCGCGCTACCACGGACGGTGGCGCGAGATGGTGAACCGCTCCGCACTGGTGCTCAAGCTGCTCACCTACGCGCCGACCGGTGCGATCGTCGCCGCACCGACCACCAGCCTGCCCGAGCGGATCGGCGGCGAGCGCAACTGGGACTACCGCTACGTCTGGGTCCGCGACGCGGCCTTCTGCGTCTACGCCATGCTGCGTCTGGGGTTCACCTCGGAGGCCGAGGCGTTCATGGGGTTCCTCGACGAGCGCGGCATCATGAGCGGCAGCGGTGCGACCGGCCCGCTGCAGATCATGTACGGCATCGACGGGCGCAGCGAGCTGCCCGAGTACGAGCTGCCACACCTTGAGGGCTACCTCGGCTCGGCACCGGTCCGGGTCGGCAACGCCGCCACCGGCCAACTCCAGCTGGACATCTACGGTGCCCTGATCGACTCGATCTACCTGTACGACAAGTGGGGACAGCCGATCAGCAGCGACCGCTGGGACGAGGTCGGCGCGATGGCGGACTGGCTCTGCGAGCACTGGGAGCAGCCCGACGAGGGAATCTGGGAGACCCGCTCGGGCCGGCGGGACTTCGTGTACTCGCGGCTGATGTGCTGGGTGGCGCTGGAGCGGGCGATCCGGATGGCGAACCGCCGCGGTCTGCCGGCCGACCTGCCCCGCTGGCGCCGGTCCCGGGACGCGATCTACCGGCAGATCATGCAGCGCGGCTGGTCGGCCCGGCGGGGCGCGTTCGTCCAGGCCCTGGACGACGACGTGCTCGACGCCTCCCTCCTGATGATGCCGATGGCCAAGTTCGTCTCGCCCACCGACCCCAAGTGGCTCTCCACCCTGGACGCGCTGACCGCGGACCTGGTCTCCGACTCGCTGGTCTACCGCTACGACCCGGCCACCAGCCCGGACGGCCTGCACGGCCCCGAGGGCACCTTCTCGATCTGCTCGTTCTGGTACGTCGAAGCACTGGCCCGGGCAGGCCGGCTGGAGGAGGCCCGGCTCGCCTTCGAGAAGATGCTCACCTACGCCAACCACCTCGGCCTGTTCGCCGAGGAGATCGGCCCGACCGGCGAACAGCTCGGCAACTTCCCCCAGGCCTTCACCCATCTCTCGCTGATCAGCGCCGCCTTCAACCTCGACCGCGCGCTGGGCTGACGCGGCACCGCGAGCCGTCCGGGCGCGTGGTGCGCAGTGGCGAGGTCCGGGGCGAGTCCGGCTGACGTCCGGGCCCGGCACGGTGCTGCGCCGTGCCGGGCCCGGACGTGTTCGGATCAGGGGGCCGTCAGGACAGGACGGTCCAGCTCTGGCCGGGAGCCGCCGAGTTGGCCGGGTTGGTCATCCCGGTCGAGCCGGCCGTGGTGGCGGCGACGTCCAGGACCAGGCCGTTGCCGACGTTGGTGATGGTCAGCGCGCCGGCGCCGTTCTGGGTGACCTTCCACTTCTGCCAGGGGTTGTTGGGCGTGGGGTTGAGCAGGTAGGCGCTGCCGACTCCGCCGCCGGCGGCGAGCACGGTGTGCGTCTGGGTGGCGGTGTAGCAGTTGTCGGTGATCGTCACGGTGCCGTCCGCGTTGGGCGTGAACAGCCACTGCTGGGCGGCGTTGCCGCTCTGGTAGGCGTTGATGCCGGAGTTGCCGCCGATCGAGGCGTAGCAGCCGCCCTGGACTTCGAGCGCCTGACCGGCGGTGCCGCCCGCGCTGATCGCGTGGTACTTGCCGTCGCCGACGACGCTCGCCCGGTTGCCGCCGTTGCCGGTGCCGCCGCCCATGCCGATGCTCGCGCCGGCGATGCGGTAGAGGGAGACGCCGTGCGCGGGGATCCAGTTGCCGCCGACGGTGCCGGTGGTGGTGCCGGTGGCACCGGTCCACAGCTCCCGGTAGGAGTAGCTGGAGCCGGTCACGCCGAGGTCGGCGAAACTGGCGCTGGGCATGGCCCAGTTGTTCGGGTCCTGGTTGATCAGGGCCACGGCCAGGTCACCGTTGGCGAGCTGACGCTTGAGGATCACCGGAGCCGTGGTCGAGGCGGGATAGTTGGGCATGGTGCCGACGAGGGTGGCGGGCTTGGCGAGGCTGTCCTGGTCGATGGCGATCATGTCGGGGTTCTTCAGCAGCGCCAGGGCCGAGGAGTTGATCCCGGTGGACCAGGTGTAGCCGTTCGCGGTGTGCTGCGCGTCGGCGGTGGCGCGCAGGTCGGCGCCGGAGATGAGCGGGGCGGCCATCATCGACAGGATGGACAGCTCGGTGCGCGACTCGTCGTCGGTGAAGGGCTTGTTGCCCTTGTTGGTGTCGGTGACGCCCCAGACGCCGTACGGGTCCTGCCAGCCGGCGAACATCATGTCCATGTCGTTCCAGCTGCCGGGGTGGACGTTGCCCGGGTACTTCAGGGCGGTCTGCAACTGGCCGTTGTAGAGCACGCCGTCCAGCTCGCTGTTGCGGTCGCCGCCGATCCGGCAGAGGTTGGCGACCTGGCCGCACCACACTCCGGTGGGGTAGTAGCCGGCGGCCTGGTGCGGCTGGACGCCGGCGGCCACGATCAGCGGGTCGGTGCGGGCCGGGTCGTTGGCGTTCAGCAGGTAGGGGATGCCGGTGTGGGCGGGCTGGGCGGACAGGCTGAGGGTCACCTTCGGCCGGCCCGCGGCGGCGGTCGCCGCGTCCAGGGCCCGCTGGAAGGTCTGCGTCCGGGCGTAGATGGACTGGGTGAGCTCCTTGCCCGCGCCCTGCGGGTAGTAGCTGTAGCCGTCGGGGCCGACGATGGTCGGGCCGTACGGGCAGTCGTCGTACTTGACGTAGTCGACGCCCCAGGCGACGAAGTCGTTCGCGTCAGTGGTCTCGTGGCCGAGGCTGCCGGGGTGGCCCTGGCAGGTGGTGTAGGTGGCGGTGGCGTACAGGCCGAACTTCATGCCCTTGCTGTGCGCGTACCAGGCCAGGTACTGGATGCCGTTCACGGTGCGGCCGTTGACGGTCTGCGAGGGGAACCGGTCGGCGTTGGGGACCAGGTGGCCGCTGGTGGGGTCGTTGCCGGAGCCGTCGGTGCCGGAGACCGGGTTGCCGTTGTTGTCGTACAGCTGCATGCCGTTGTCGGCGGTCTTCGCGAAGTCCGTGGTCTGGCCGTCGCGGTGGCGCACCGACCAGCCGTCGTCGATGGTGACGGTGTTGTAGCCGGCCTGGACCAGGCCGTTGGCCGCCATGAAGTCGATGGTCTGCTTGACCTGGGTCTGGTTGACCTGGGTGCCCAGGCTGTTCCAGGAGTTCCACCCCATGGGCGGGGTCAGGGCGTTGCCGTTGCCGAGGGCGGCGGCCGGGGCGGCGGCGACCAGGGTGGTCGCGCCGAGGCCGGAGGCGGCGAGGGCCATGGCGGCCAGCATGCCGGCGACGCGATGTGGCGATGTGCGCATGTGGGGACTTCCCGAGGGGGTGAGTGTGCCGCGGGCAGGGGCCGCCCTGTCGGCGGGCCCGGCCACGGCTGGTGGGGGTTGGGTGGAGCGGCTCTGAGCTCTGGCTCACCGAGGTGTCGAGCAAGGACACGCAGGCGCCAACAGGCAATGCGGTGGGGGAACATGACGACACTCTGCGGGGTCGCCGCCGGCGAGGCACTGGCGCGGGGTGATCGGTGGAACCCCGGCCTCCGGCGGTGGTGACATATGATATTGCACCAATCAACAACCCACAAGACTCAACACAACAGCCCATGTTCGCGCTCGCGACCCGGAAGGCGAGCGGACCGGGCCGGCCGCCCGGCACACGAACCGGAGCGCCGCCCTCAAGCGGCGCTTCCGCCAACTCGCGACCGGCGGAGGCGCCCTGAGGGAGCGCCCGCAGGCCACCCGCTCCGGCGCGCGACTCCAGGACCACCGGGCCCGCGACCTCGAAGGCCAGGGCAGGTCGGTGCCGTGGCGCCGTCGGGATCGGTGAACGGGACGGGGTCCCCGGCGGCCCGGATCTCGCCGCCGGGGACCTTCCGGACGAGGCCACCGAGCGGCCTCGCCGACCACGACCGCGAACACCTCCGGGAGCGGAGTGGACCTGAGGGCGGAGATCACGACAGAATGGTCTAGACCTCTATGTCGAGTCCCGAAATGGTGCATCAGTATGGAAATCGTGATCGTGCCCGACGCCGCCGCCGGAGGCAGCCTCATCGCCGCGGCGATCGCCGATCTGCTGACCGACAAGCCCGACGCCCTGCTCGGCGTGGCGACCGGCTCCACCCCGACGCCGATCTACCAGGCCCTCGCCGCCCGGGTCCAGGCCGGGACGCTGGACGCCTCCCGCGCACGGGTCTGCCAGCTGGACGAGTACGTCGGCCTCCCGGCCGGCCACCCCGAGTCCTACCGCTCGGTGGTCCTTCGCGAGGTCGTGGGGCCGCTCGGTCTGACCGAGGCGTCCTTCATGGGCCCCGACGGCAACGCGCAGGACATCGCCGCGGCCGCGGCGGACTACGACCGCGCGCTCGCCGAGGCCGGCGGCGTCGACCTCCAGCTGCTCGGCATCGGCACCGACGGCCACATCGGCTTCAACGAGCCGTGCTCGTCGCTCGCCTCCCGCACCCGCATCAAGACGCTGACCCGGCAGACCCGCGAGGACAACGCCCGGTTCTTCGACAGCCTCGACGACGTCCCGCACCACGTGCTCACCCAGGGCATCGGCACCATCCTGGAGGCCCGCCACCTCGTACTGCTCGCCACCGGTGAGGCCAAGGCCGAGGCCGTCGCCCTCGCCGTGGAGGGCCCGCTGTCCGCGATGGTGCCCGCCTCGGCCCTGCAGCTGCACCCGCACGCCACCGTCGTCGTCGACGAGGCGGCCGCCTCCGGCCTCAAGCTCGCCGACTACTTCCGGGACACCTACGCGGCCAAGCCCGCCTGGCAGGGCCTCTGAGCCGAGCGGCGGCCCCCTCCGGTCCCACGGACCGAGCGCGGAGGGGGCCGGCCCGCCGAACCGGGACACGGGAGCGGGGAGCGGGGAGCGGGGAGCAGGCCCGTGACCTTCGGGCGCACCGCCGACCCGAGGGCCCGGCTCGCGAGTACGGACCGTGGCCGACGGCCATGAGCCCGAACGAGTGGGCACAGCGGGGGCGAGCGGGTCATCCGCGCACAAACGGTGTGACCCTGTGCGACGGTGCGTGTGCTCATCGCCACCGGGCTCGTACGAGCCGTCGGCCACGGCGCCCCCGCTCCCCCTCCCGAACGGAACCGCCCATGCGCAACCCCGCTCTCGCCGCCTTCACGATGGCGGTCGTCCTGCCCCTCACCGGGTTGGCCGCCACCGGTACCGCCGTCGCCCAGTCGTCCTCCTCCCAGCGGGTGCCGATCGCGGAGTGCGACAACGTTCCGAAGGTCTTCGACGCCGGTGCGGAGAAGTACCTCTGCACACGGGTCGAACTCGGCCCGGCCGTCCTGCCGACGGACCCGGTGGTGAAGCGGCTGCTGGTGGACTACGACCGGCTGGGCGGGGTGACGCCGGCGCGGTTCCTGGACTGGTACCGGGACTGGCGGGGCTGGAAGTACCCGGACCACATGGGCTTCACCGACAACGGCGGCGACCTCGACATGACCGAGCAGCTGCTGCAGCCCGGGAAGAAGCTGGACCGCTTCGGGGGCAACGCCCGCGGCAGGTTCCTGGCCCCCGGCGGCACGCCGTTCCCCCAGCGCGCCCTCCCGCCCGACTCGCTCAACGGCGGTGACGCCAACTACCACTGCTTCGAGGTGAAGAAGCCGTTCAAGGTCCAGCAGGGCCACATCGCGGGGGCGTTCTCCCAGCCGGGCAACGGCCTCCAGCAGTGGCTCGACCCGGACCTCAAGCCGGCCGACCCGGACCTGGCGACCTTCGACGTCGCGGGCCTCCTCGACGCGGGCTACCTGACGGAGCACGTCACCGACAAGGACTTCTGCCTGAAGAACACCCACGGCTCCTGATCGACACCCGCGGAACGGTCGGGGCGGCGCACGGTCGGCGACCGGCGCGCCGCCCCGGCCCGCCCGGCCGAACCAGGGGGTGGGGGAAGCCCCGGAGTAAGGCCCGCCTAGGCTGTGGAGGCAAGCAAAACGGGCGAACCGGACCCACCCAGGGCCCGTGACGAGGGAAAGCAGGACCCGCCGATGGGCGACGGAATGTCAGGGATGCACCACCACGGCGGAATGGCAGAGCTGGGCCCGTTCTCCCTCTCCAACGTCATGACCTGGTCCCCCGACTGGGTGTTCCTGATCGGCAGCCTGGCCGCCCTGGCGCTGTACGGCGCGGGCGTCGTCCGGCTGTACCGGCGTGGTGACCGCTGGCCGATCGGCCGGTCGGTCGGCTGGGCGGCGGGCATCGGCTCGGTGATCCTGGTCACCTGCACCGGGCTGAACGACTACGGCATGGTGCTGTTCAGCGCGCACATGATGCAGCACATGGTGCTCTCCATGCTGTCGCCGATCCTGCTGCTGCTCGGCGCGCCCATCACGCTGGCGCTGCGGGCGCTGCGCCCAACCGGCAAGGGCCGCCCGCGCGGGCCGCGCGAGCTGCTGGTGGCCCTGCTGCACAGCACCTACGTGAAGGTGATCTCGCACCCGGGCTTCACCATCCCGCTGTTCATCGCGAGCCTCTACGGGGTCTACTTCACCCCGCTGTTCGACTTCCTCATGCAGTACCGGCTCGGGCACATCTTCATGATGGTGCACTTCCTGGCCGCCGGGCTGGCGTTCTTCTGGCCGATCATGGGCGTCGACCCGGGTCCGCACCGGCCGGGCCACGTGATGCGGATCATCGAGCTGTTCATGGGGATGCCGTTCCACGCCTTCTTCGGCGTCGCGGTGATGATGGCCAGCCACCCGCTGGTGACCACCTTCACCGAGGAGGGCGCGCCGCCCGGGACGAAGCTGCTGGACGACCAGAAGCTGGCCGGCGGCATCACCTGGGCGTTCGGCGAGATCCCGACCGCGATCGTGCTGATCGCGCTGGTCTACCAGTGGATGCGCTCCGAGCAGCGGGTGTCCCGCCGCCGGGACCGCGCCGAGGACCGCAGCGGTGACGCCGAGCTGGCCGCGTACAACGCCTATCTGGCCTCGCTGGACAAGCGCGGTCAGCGCCCCGCCCCGGCGGCCGACGCCGGCTGACCGCCCCCGACCGCCCCGAGACCCCCGCCCACCGGGCGGGGGTCTCGTCGTCTCCGGGCCCGCCCCGGAGGAGGGGTGCGGCTCCCCCGGCCGGCCCGGGCCACCCCCTGCGCTCCACCCCGCCACCTGCGCCGCCGCCCGCCGGGCCCGCCCGGCAGTCGGCGGCGCCCGGTCGTCTGTGCCTAGGATCCGGGCATGCAAGCCCTTCTGATGGCCGCCCTGCTCGCCGTGGTACTGCTCTCCCGGATCCAGGAGCCACGACGGTTCGGCAACGGGGTGCTGCTCGGGCTGATCGGCGTCTGCGCGGCGCTCGGCACGGTGAGCGCGGTCGGCCACTTCTCCTCGCCGGCCGCGAGCGCCGTCACGGCCGCGGTGGCGGGCGCGGTCTGGCTGAGCGGGCTGGTGGCGGCGGCCCTGCTGGTGGCCAACGGGGTCACCATGGTCCGGCGGGAGGGAACCCGGCCGGCCAGCCTGCTGGCGCTGCTCGCCGGCGCGGCCCTGCTCGCCCTGCTGGCACTGCTGCTCTCGGCCACCTACCTCAGCGTCCGGGCGCTGCGGGCGGCGGCCGGCGCCGCCGTGCTGCTCGGCGGCTACGGCGCGTTCCTGCTGCTCTGCTTCCTCGGCTACACCCTGCTGTACCGGCGGCTCGCCCCGCGGCCCGGCGCCGACTACCTGGTGGTGCTGGGCGCCGGCCTGGACGGCTGCGAGGTACCGCCGCTGCTGGCCTCCCGGCTGGACCGCGCGGTGGCGCTCTACCGGGCCGAGGAGGCGGCCGGGCACGCGCCGCTGCTGCTGGTGACCGGCGGCAAGGGCCCGGACGAGAGCTGCACCGAGGCCTCGGCGATGGCCGCCCACCTGGTCGCCGCCGGCTGCCCGCGCGAGCGGATCCGGCTGGAGGAGAAGGCCACCAACACCACCGAGAACCTCGCCTTCAGCCGGGAGCTGATGGAGCGCGAGCGGCCCGGCTACCACTGCACCGTGGTGACCAGCAGCTTCCACGTGCTCCGCTCCGCCGTCACCACCCGCCGGGCGGGCGTGCCCGGGCAGGTCGTCGGCGCGCCGACGGCCGGGTACTACTGGCCGAGTGCCGTCCTGCGCGAGGTGGTCGCGACGGCGCTGATGTACCCGCGGGTGAACACCGCCGTCCTCCTGCTGCTCGCGGCGGCCGGGGCGGGCTGGTAGTAGCCGCCGATGTCGACCGGCGAGCCCGGAACCGCGCGGAGCTCCACGACGATGGCCTGCTCCGGGGCGGCCCTGGCTCTG
>NZ_JBHVWC010000036.1:0-67339 GCF_042882445.1 Kitasatospora sp. NPDC058218
CCGGCGTTGACGGTGGCACCGGTGACGGTGTCGCCGACCGCGACCTCGACCGGGACGGACTCGCCCGTGAGCATCGAGGCGTCCACCGCGGAGGACCCTTCGACGACGGTGCCGTCGGTGGCGATCTTCTCGCCCGGGCGGACCACGAACCGCATGCCGGGGGTCAGCCGGTCCACCGGCAGCCGGACCTCGGAGCCGTTCTGCAGCACCGACACGTCCTTGGCCCCGAGCCCGAGCAGGGCGTGCAGGGCGGCGCCGGCGCGGCGCTTGGAGCGCGCCTCCAGGTAGCGGCCGAGCAGGATCAGCACGGTGACGGCGGCGGCCGTCTCCAGGTACAGGGTGGAGGAGGCGTCGGTGTCGCCGATCGAGAGCGAGAACGCGTGCCGCATCCCGGGCATCCCGGCGTGGCCCCAGAACAGCGCCCAGAACGACCAGCCGAAGGCGGCCAGCGTGCCGAGCGAGACCAGGGTGTCCATGGTCGCGGCGCCGTGCTTCAGATTGGTCCAGGCGGCCCGGTGGAACGGCAGCCCGCCGTAGACGACGACCGGGCCGGTGAGGGCGAAGGCCAGCCACTGCCAGTTGGCGAACTGCAGGGACGGGATCATCGACAGCATGACCACCGGGACGCTGAGGACGGCGCTGATCAGCAGCCGGTCCAGCAGGGGGTCGGCCGCGGGTTGCTCCGGGGCGGGAGCGGGCCCGGCGGGGTCGGCCGGTTCGGCGACCGGCGGCGCGGGGACCTCGGCGGTGTAGCCGGTGTTCTCGACGGTGGTGATGAGGTCGGCCACGCTCACGCCCGGTCCGAAGTCGATCCGGGCCTTCTCGGTGGCGTAGTTGACCGTGGCCTCGACGCCCTCCATCCGGTTGAGCTTCTTCTCGATCCGGGCCGCGCAGGAGGCGCAGGTCATCCCGCCGATCGACAGCTCGACGCGGTCGCGTACCGCGGCCCCGCCGTCCTGGTCACGCGGGCCGGCGGCCAGGTCCGCGGCGGTGGTGGCCGGGGTGGAGGTGCTCATGCTGATCAGCTCCTTGAGGAGGGCGCGCGGCGGGGGCCGGGGCGAGCGGCCCCCGCCGCACCGCGGGGGCTCAGACGGACCGGCCGACCAGCTCGTAGCCGGCCTCGTCGACGGCGGCGCGGATCTGGTCGTCGTCGAGCGGGGCCGCGGAGGAGACCGTCACGGTGCCGGCCTTGGCGTCGGCCGCCACCTGGGTGACGCCGGCCAGTGCGGTGAGCTCCTTGCTGACCGAGCTCTCGCAGTGGCCGCAGCTCATGCCGGTCACGGTGTAGGTGATGGTGCTGGACATCGGGGCCTCCGGGAGATCTGTACGGCCGCGGGCATGCGCCCGGGCTCTCACTCTTGATGACACCATACCCCTGCGGGGTATTCCCCAAAGAGGGGGGTGGCGATGTGGATCGCATCGGGACGCGGTCCGACAGCAGAGCGTATGCGCCCGGACACGCTGCGCCCGAATCCGCGCCGGGTGGCGGCCGGATTCGGGCGCGGCGGGTGGTGCGGGGCCGGACGGTTTCGGCCGGGCCGGGGCCGCTAGGCGGGCGCCGACGGGTGCTGGGCCGGGATCGGGGCGGCCCGCTCGCGGCGGACCAGCAGGCGCAGCCAGAGCAGGCCGCCGAGCGAGACCGCGATCAGCCCCAGTGTGTCGTAGAGCGTGTAGAGGTGGACCTGTTCGCTGGTCGGGTCCGGCATGTAGCCGAGGTCGAACAGTGCGCGCTGCCAGTCGCTGGTGGTGGTCCTGGCGACCAGCCAGACGGCGATGCCGCCCATGCTGTCCCAGAGCGCGTGCAGCAGCGCGACGCCCAGATAGGTGAGGACGACCGGGAGCGTGCAGCGGAAGTGGCCGCCGCGCCGCTCGCGGAAGAGCACCCCGCCGAGGATCGCCGTCCACAGGATGTGGCCGACCGGTGCCAGCACCCCGCGCAGGATCTCCGTCTCCACCAGGCTCCTGAGCGAGAGCCCCTGGAGGCTGAGCACCGCGTTGAACGCGTACCCGGCGCTCTCGAAGGCGGCGAAGCCGGCGCCGACGGTGGCGCCCAGGACCAGCCCGTAGCGCAGCCCGCCGACCCGCAGTCGCCGGCTGACCATGACCAGGGCGGCGAGCTTGACCGCCTCCTCGATCAGGCCGACGCCGACGTACATCCAGACCGAGGGGGAGAGCAGGTACGTCTCCAGGACCGAGGCGCCGAGGACGCCGATGATGCCGCCGATGCCGAAGCAGGCGAAGATCCGGTCCGCGCCCAGGTCGGCGGCGTAGCGCTCGTAGGCCCAGACCACCATCGTGGCCGGGACGAGGAAGCTGCCGAGCAGCACGATCGTCGGTACCAGGTTGCTGTTCCCGGTGAGGAAGGTGACGGCGACGGTGGCGATCCAGAGCAGTAGGCCGATCAGGAAGACCCTGAGCCACTGGTCGGGTCGTGCCGCCGTGCGCGTCGGCGGATCGGAGATGCGGGGGGTGTTGCGGTATCCGGACACCGGTGATGGCCTCCCTTGTGTGGCCGCTTTAGTCGCACTGTATGACAAAGCGGTCATTTCGGTACCGATTGGCCCAGTGCGGGAGGTGCGGGTCGGGCCGCCTCCCGGGGGTGCGGGGGTGGGGGTGCTGATCGTCCGTTATGTTCGATATGTGTTCCCGATCCGCCGAGCCCAGTCGCCCGCGGTCCCCACCGCCACCGGACTGCCCCCGGAGCGGCGGCGCGGCGCGCTGCTGGCGGCCGACCTCCAGGACGTGCCGCTCTGGCGCCGGGCCAGCCCCGCACTGGTCGCGATACTGCTGGTCGGGCTGGCCGACCTGTTCTCCGGCAAGGACCGCTACCTCGCACCGCTGATGACGGTCGTGCCCACCATCGCCGCGCTCACCCTGCGGCCGCTCGAACTGCTGCTGGTCTGCCTGCTCGGCCTCTTCACGGTGTTCGGCCTCAGCCACTACGACGAGGTCGACAACGTCAACGACGAGCGCTTCCTCTACGGCGCGATGATCAGCTACCTGCTGCTCACCGTGTTCTCCGCCTGGGTCGCCAAGATCCGCATGCGCCGGGCGGCCGCCTTCGCGGCCGT
The DNA here is from genome assembly GCF_042882445.1 of Kitasatospora sp. NPDC058218. Classification (NCBI taxonomy): domain Bacteria; kingdom Bacillati; phylum Actinomycetota; class Actinomycetes; order Kitasatosporales; family Streptomycetaceae; genus Kitasatospora; species Kitasatospora sp. NPDC058218. Next base: position 3,072 of record NZ_JBHVWC010000036.1, read on the forward strand.
CAGCTCCGTCGCCGAGGCCGCCCAGCGGGCGCTGCTGCGACTGCCCGGACCGGTGGTCGGACCGCTGCACCTGGCGGTCCGGTACGTGTCCGCCGCCGACGCCTCCCGGATCGGCGGAGACCTCTACTCGGTGCTGGAGACCCCGCACGGCACCCGGGTGGCGGTCGGGGACGTCCGCGGCAAGGGGCTCGGCGCGGTGCAGACCGCCGCCGTGGTGCTCGGCTCCTTCCGCGAGGCCGCCTACGACGAGGCCGGGCTGCGCGGGGTCGCGGCCCGGATCGAGGCCAGCGTCGAGCGGCACGCCCCGGACGGGGAGTTCACCACCGCGCTGTTCGCGGAGTTCCGGACGCCGGGGGTGATGCAGCTGCTGCAGTACGGTCACGTCCCGCCGATCCGGGTGGACCACGACGGCGGGGCGCACGTGCTGCACGCGCCCGACCCGTGGGTGCCGCTCGGCCTGGGCCGGCTGGCCGTCGGCGAGCCGGCCACCTGGGACCAGCCGTTCGGCCACGAGGACGTGCTGGTGCTCTGCACCGACGGCGTGATCGAGGCCAGGCACCGCAAGAGCGGCGACTTCTACCCGCTGGCGGAGCGGGTCGGCCCGCTGGTCCGGGGCGCGGCCCGCTCCGCGACGGAGCTGGAGGCGGCGGTCGGCCGGGTCTACGCCGACCTGCTGGAGCACACCGGCGGGGAGCTGCGGGACGACGCCCTGCTGCTCCTGATCACCCGGACGGACCAGTAGGGCGGGAGCGTTCCGCGTGCTCCCTCAGCCCCCGACGACCTCCGCGAGGGCGCGGAAGAGCAGGGCGGTGGAGGTGGCGCCCGGATCCTGGTGACCGACGCTGCGCGGGCCGAGGTAGGAGGCGCGGCCCTTGCGGGCCTGGAGCGGCACGGTGGCCAGTGCGCCCTGCTCGGCCGCGTCCGCCGCGGCCCCGGCGGCCTGCGGCAGGTCGGCGCCCGCCGCCACCGCCTCGCGGTACGCGGCCAGGGCCGGGGCGTAGGCGTCCACGATGGTCTTGTCGCCCGGCTCGGCCTTGCCGAGGGCCTGGACCGCCCGCAGCCCCTCGGCCAGCGCCCCGCCGAACGCGGCCGGGTCGGCCGGCCCGGGCAGCGCGGCGCCCAGGGCGCGGAAGGCCTTGCCGTACAGCGGGCCGGAGGCCCCGCCGACCTTGGAGATCAGTGTGGTGCCGGTCTTGGTCAGCACCGCCCCCGGACTGTCGGGGGCGAGGCCGTCCAGCGCGGTGAGCACGGCGGCGAAGCCGCGCCGCAGGTTGCTGCCGTGGTCGCCGTCGCCGATCGCGGAGTCCAGGTCGGTGAGCCGACCCTGCTCCTTCTCGACCGCGACCGCGATCGCGCGGACCCAGGCCTCGGCCAGTGCGGTGTCGAAGTCCATGACCGTTCCTCCTCCGTCAGGCCCGCTTGAGGGCGGGGGTGTCCACCGGGGCGTCCCAGAGGTCCAGCAGTCGGGCGTCGGCCTTGGTCAGGGTGAGCGAGAAGCCCGCCATGTCCAGGCTGGTCACGTAGTCCCCGACCAGGTTGCGGGCCACCGTGATGCCGCGCTCGGCCAACCGGGCGGCGACCTCGCCGAAGACGATGTACAGCTCCAGCAGCGGGGTGCCGCCCAGACCGTTCAGCAGGGCGATCACCTCGTCGCCGGCGCTCAGGTGGTGGTCGGCGAGGACGGTCTCCACCACCTCGGCGGCGAGTTCGCGGGCCGGGCGGAGCTTCTCGCGGCGGCGGCCGGGCTCGCCGTGGATGCCGACGCCGACCTCGATCTCGTCCTCCGGCAGGTCGAAGCCGGGCTTGCCGGCGGCCGGGGTGGTCGCGGCGGTCAGCGCGATCGCGAACGACCGGGAGGCGGCGTTGACCTGCTCGCCCACGGCGGCCACCTCGTCCAGCGTGGCGCCGCGCTCGGCCAGCGCACCGGCGATCTTCTCCACCAGTACGGTCGCGCCGGTGCCCCGGCGGCCGGCCGTCCAGGTCGAGTCCTCGACCGCGACGTCGTCGTCGACCAGTACCGTGCGGACCACCAGGCCCTCCTCGGCGGCCAGTTCGGCGGCCAGCTCGAAGTTCATCACGTCGCCGGTGTAGTTCTTCACGACGAAGACCACCCCGGCGCCCGAGTCCACGGCCTTGGCGGCGGCCAGCACCTGGTCCGGCACCGGGGAGGTGAACACCTCGCCGGGGCAGGCGGCGTCCAGCATGCCCGGGCCGACGAAGCCGCCGTGCAGCGGTTCGTGGCCGGAGCCGCCACCGGAGACCAGTGCGACCTTCGACGCCGCCGGGCGGACCGCGCGGGTGATCACCCGGTTCGCGATGTCCACCGTCAACTCCCGGTGGGCGGCGGCGACTCCGGCCAGTGCGTCCTCCAGGACGCTCTCCGGGGTGTTGATCAGCTTCTTCACAGCGCTTCGCTCCCTCGGCAGACGGTGCTGACCCGACGCTACGCCAGACGGGGGTGGCCGGCACGGGGTGCGACACGCGTGCGGGCGGCCGCGGTTCGACACGCGGGGTCGGCCGGACCACTCCCGTGGAGCAGCGGGACGGTCGTAGGGTCGGCGGTATGAGCGACTACGTGGGCATCGTCCTGGTCTCGCACAGCGCACGGCTCGCCGCCGGGGTGCGGGAGCTGCTGGGGGAACTCGCCCCGGACACGGTGCGGGTGGTGCTGGCGGCCGGAACGGAGGACGGCGGGCTCGGGACCAGTTACGACCTGATCGCCGGGGCCGTCGCGGAGGCGGACGGCGGGGCGGGCGTGGTGGTCCTGGCGGACCTCGGCAGCTCGGTGCTGACCGCCGTCACGCTGCTGGAGGACGAGCCGCGCCCCGGGGTGGTGCTGGTGGACGCGCCCTTCGTGGAGGGCGCGGTCGCGGCCGCGGTGACGGCCTCCACCGGGGCGGCCGTCACCGAGGTGGCCGCCGCCGCCGAGGACGCGCGGACGTTCCGCAAGCTGTAGCGGCCGCGGGGCGCGCGGCCGGTGCCGGCTACTTGGCGTCGGCGTAGCAGTCCACCACGGCGGTGGTGAGCGGGAACCGGACCGGCGTCTCCCCGAAGACCAGCCGGCGGGCCTCGTCCGCCGACTCGGCGACCGCGGCGGCCACCTGGTCGGCGAGGTTCGCCGGGGTGTGCACCACCACCTCGTCGTGCTGGAAGAACACCAGGTGCGGGCGTTCGCCCGGGCCCGCGGCGGGCAGCGCGTTCAGCCGCCGGCGCAGTGCCGCGAGCAGGGCGAGCGCCCAGTCGGCCGCACTGGCCTGGATCACGAAGTTGCGGGTGAAGCGGCCCCGGGCGCGGGCCGAGCGGCCGCCGGCCTCCCCCGCCGTCTCCGGTGCCTCGGTGAGGTCGAGCCAGTCGGCGGAGGGCGGCGGGCAGGGCCGGCCCAGCCGGGAGGCGACCACGCCGCCGTCCTCGCCCGTCCGGGCGGCCGCCTCGACGTATCCCATGGCGGCCGGGTAGCGGCGGCGCAGGGTGGCGAGGAGCGGGCCGATGTCCCCGCTGGTCTGGCCGTACATGGCGCCGAGCAGGCCGAGCTTGGCCTTGTCGCGGTCCCCCTGGAACGCGGAGGCGGCCAGCGCCTCGTAGAGGTCGCCCTCGGCCGCGGTGCGGGCCAGGCCGGCGTCCTGGGAGAGCGCGGCCAGCACGCGCGGCTCCAGCTGGGCGGCGTCGGCCACGACGAACAGCCAGCCCGGGTCGGCGACCACGGCGCGGCGCAGGATGCGCGGGATCTGCAGCGCGCCGCCTCCCCGGCTGGCCCAGCGGCCGGAGACCACGCCGCCGACCACGTACTCGGGGCGGAACCGGCCGCCGCGGGCCCAGGCGTCCTGCCAGGCCCAGCCGTGCGCGGCGTGGATCCGGGCGAGCTCCTTGTAGCGGATCATCAGCGCGGCGGCCGGGTGGTCCACCGCCTTCAACTCCCAGGACCGGGTGGAGCCGAGCTGGATGCCCCGGTCGGCGAAGGCGCGCAGCACCTGGCTGTGCGAGTCGGGGTTGAACGGGCGGCCGCCGAGGGACTCCTGGAGCTCGACGGCCAGCTCGGAGAGCAGCCTGGGCTGGGCACCGGGGACGGTCGGGCGGGGGCCGAGCAGCTCGGTGAGCAGCCGGTCGTGGATGTCGGTGCGCCAGGGCAGGCCGTCGTGGGCCATCTCGGCGGCCACCAGCGCGCCGGCCGACTCGGCGGCGACCAGCAGCCGGAACCGGGAGCGGGCGCCCGGGTCGGTGATCGCGGCGAGCCGGCGCTGCTGCTCGGCGTGGACGGCCGACACGGCGGCCAGTGCGTCGGCCCCGGGCGGGAGTTGGAGCCGGTCGGGGGCGAACAGGGTGTCCTGGCCGTCCCCGGACTCGGCGGAGCCGGGCTCGGGCAGGTCGGCGGGGACGGGCAGCCCGCTCAGCCGGGCCCAGGCGGCGCCGAGCGAGCGGGGCGCGCCGAACCGGCCCTCGTACGCCAGCAGCAGGGCCTCGACCAGCCTGAGGTCGTGGCAGCGGGCGAGCCGGTCGGGCAGCCGGGGGAGCAGGGGGGCGTAGGCGCTGTCGGTGGCCGCCCAGACCCAGCGGGGGTGCTCGGCGGCCTCCCGCTCGGCGACGGCGGCCGCGAGGTCCGCCACCGCGGCGGGCGGGCCGAGCGGGGCACCGGCGTCGTCGAGCGGCTGCAGCCGCCCGCCCGGGCCGTGCGGGTCGGGGACGAGGGCGATCCGGGGTGCCACGGGGGCTCCTCCTCTCGGGCGTACGGGCTGCGGACCTCGACGGTAACCGGTGGGTACGACAACCGGCGCAGGCGCGCGTGCCGGCCGGTGCGCCCGCGCGCCGGCAGTGCGCCGCCCACCGGGCCCGGTGGCGTTTGCCGGGCCGCTACTACCGCGTAGGGTCGGCGAAATGACCGAGAACCCGTTCTTCAAGCCCAGCACCCTGGTCTACGAACTGCCACCCTTCGCCGAGATCCGGGAAGAGCACTACCTGCCCGCGTTCGAGCGCGGGATGGCCGAGCAGCTCGCCGAGATCGCCGAGATCGCCGCCAACCCGGAGCCGCCGACCTTCGACAACACCCTGATCGCGCTGGAGCGCTCGGGTGCGCTGCTGAAGCGGGTCCGCGCGGTCTTCGACAACCAGGTCTCCTCGGACACCACGCCGGGCGTGGACCGGGTGGACGCCGAGATCAGCCCGCGGCTGGCGGAGCACCGGGACGCGATCCACCTGGACGCCGCGCTGTTCGCCCGGATCGAGGAGCTGCACGGGGCGCGGGCCGGGCTCGGCCTGGACGAGGAGTCGCTGCGGCTGCTGGAGCGGCGGCACACCGCCTTCGTCCGGGCCGGCGCCCGGCTCGGCGCCGCCGAGCAGCAGCGGCTGCGCGGGCTGAACGCCGAACTGGCCGCCGGCGCCTCGGCGTTCCGCCGCAACGTGTCGGCGGACTCGAAGGCGCGGGCGCTGGTGCTGGACTCCGCGGCGGAGCTGGCCGGGCTCTCGCCGGACGCGATCGCCGGCGCGGCCGAGAACGCCCGGGCGCTCGGGCACGACGGCAAGTACGTGCTGAGCCTGAAGAACTTCTCCAACCAGACCGAGCTGGCCTTCCTCACCGACCGCTCGGTGCGCGAGCGCCTGCTGACGGCCTCGCTGGGCCGCGCGGCCGGGACCAACGGCCCGCTGGCGATCCGGATGTCCGCGCTGCGCGCCGAGCGGGCCCGGCTGCTCGGGTACGACACGCACGCCGCCTACGTGGTGGCGGACGAGACGGCCGGCACCGTCGAGGCGGTCGACGCGCTGCTGGCCCGGCTGGTGCCGCCGGCGGTGGCCAACGCGCGGCGGGAGGCGGTGGAGCTGGCCGGGGCGGCGGCCGCCGACGGGATCGAGGAGATCGCCGCGCACGACTGGGCGTACTACTCGGAGCTCGTCCGGCAGTCCTCCTACCAGGTGGACGCGGCGGCGCTGCGCCCCTGGTTCGAGCTGGAGCGGGTGCTGCGCGACGGCGTCTTCTTCGCCGCCAACCTGGCGTACGGGGTGACCTTCACCGAGCGGCCGGACCTCACCGCGTACCACCCTGACGTGCGGGTCTTCGAGGTGTTCGAGGAGGACGGCGGCTCGCTGGGCCTGTTCCTCGGGGACTTCCACGCCCGGGCGTCCAAGCGCGGCGGCGCCTGGATGGACGAACTGGTCACCCAGTCGCGGCTGCTGGGCCGGCGGCCGGTGGTGATGAACAACCTGAACGTGGCCCGCCCCGCGCCGGGCGAGCCGGTGCTGCTCTCCTGGGACGAGGTGCGCACGCTGTTCCACGAGTTCGGCCACGCGCTGCACGGGCTGTTCTCGGACGTGCGCTACCCGTACTTCGCCGGAACGGACGTGCCGCGGGACTTCGTGGAGTTCCCCTCGCAGGTCAACGAGATGTGGATGGTCTGGCCCGAGGTGCTGGCCAACTACGCCAAGCACCACGTGACCGGCGAGCCGCTGCCGGCCGAGCTGGTCGAGCGGATGGCGGCCGCCGAGGGCTTCGGACAGGGCCACCGCACCGTCGAGTACCTGGCGGCGACGCTGCTGGACCTCGCCTGGCACACCGTGCCGCAGGGCCAGGAGATCGCGGACGCCGAGGAGTTCGAGGCGCGGGCGCTGGCGAAGGCCGGGCTCGCGGTGGCGGCGATCCCGCCGCGCTACCGGACGGCCTACTTCTCGCACGTCTTCGCCGGCGGCTACAGCGCGGGCTACTACGCGTACATCTGGTCCGAGGTGCTGGACGCCGAGACGGTGGACTGGTTCCGGGGCAACGGCCGGAGCGTGCGGGAGAGCGGCGAGGTGTTCCGCCGCGAGCTCCTGTCGCGCGGGGACAGCCGGGGCGCGCTGGACTCCTTCCGTGCGGTGGTCGGGCGCGACCCGGGGACCGCGCCGCTGCTGGCCCGCCGCGGTCTGGCGTAGCGGGGCCGGCCGGTGGCCCGCCGGCGGGGCGGGCCACCGGGCCTCAGCGGGGTGCGAGGGTCACCGTGACCGGGGTGCCCGGGCGGGTGTGCGGCAGGTGGATCCGGGCGCTGCCGGCCCGGCCGTCGGCCGGCTGGTCGAGCTCGACCCGGGCCGCCGGGGTGACGGTGACCCGCACGCCGGTGGGGAACGCCGTGGCCGGCAGGACCAGTTCGGTGGTCCGGCCGGTACCGTCGGCGGTCCAGTGCACGAAGGGGCCGTCCGCCGTCGTACCGGTGCGCACGGCCGTCCCGGCGACCGCCACCGGGTACGGGCCGAAGGCCGGCTCGTCGCCGGGGGCGGGTCGGCCGGCCGGGTCGAGCGCGCAGTAGCCGCCGTCGCCCCGGCACCAGTACCACATCGCCCAGCCGGCGGCGAAGCCGTCCATGGCCGCGACCTGGCGGCGGACCAGCTGGGTGTTGCCGGGTGTCCGCGAGTTCGGCGGGCCCCACTCGCCGACCAGTACGGGCAGGTGGTGCGCGGCGGGGTAGGCGGTGATCGCCGCGGTGTAGTTCTCGACGAAGCCGCCGGAAGGGTCCCAGTCGGCGCCGGACTCGACGGCGGTGTCGTAGAAGTGCGGCGCGTAGCCGAGCCGGGGCGCGCCGGGGCGCGGGTCGGTGAAGCCGGGCAGCCGGGTGGGCACGCCCTGGCCGACCAGGACGGTCGGCTCGACGAACAGCCAGGCACGGGAGTCCACGCGGCGCACGGCCCGGATCAGCCGGTCGTACATGTCGGCGAGGCGGCCCTGTTCGAGGGCGGCGGAGGCGGCGGCGAGCACGGCCGGATCGGTCGGGTCGCCGTCCACCGGGCCGAACGGCTCGTTGAACAGGTCGTAGCCCAGCAGTGAGCGGTGGCCGCGCAGTTCGCGGGCCAGCCGGGTGTAGAAGTCGGCCTGCCAGGCGCGCAGGTCCGGGTCGTCGTAGAGGTGGCGGAAGGCCGCCTGGACGGCGGGCTGGAAGTACCCGGCGAACCAGTCGTCCGGGTCCGGGGTGAACGGCAGGCCGTCGTCGCGGGTGGCCCAGAGCGGGATGCCGCGGTCGCCGCCGCCGTACTTCGGCCCGTAGACGTCCTGGTGGAAGTCGACCAGGGCCAGCACGCCGTAGCGGTCGGCCCAGTCGAGCACCCGGTGCAGGCGGCGCAGTTCGGCCGGGTCGAGGCGCCCGCGGGTGGGTTCCAGCCTGGTCCAGGAGACGGCCACCCGGATCAGGGTGAAGCCCTGGGCGGCCAGGGCCGCGACGTCCTGCTCGGTGGCCTCGGCGTACTTGTCGAGGTTGAAGCCGCGCAGCCGCAGGCGGCGGCCGGTGGCGTCGGTGAGGTCGGTGGTGCCGTCCGGCGCGGTGGCGGTGGCGGTGGGGAACCCGGCCCGGGCCGACCGGCCGTGGGCGTCGGCCCGGGCCGGGGTGGCGGACATCGGGACGGCCAGGGCGGCGGTGGCGGCGAGCAGGAGGGCAACGGCGGTGCGGCACGGGCGCATCGGGACCTCGCGGCATCTCGCGGAGCGGGGGGTGGGGCCCGATGATGCCCGGATTGCCGTGCACAGCACAAGGGTTCAGGCCGGCGGTGCCTCCGCCGCCGGGGTGGGCAGGACGGCGGTCGGCAGGTCGGCGGCGGCCGCGAGGCGCCCCCAGAGCAGGTCGGCGAGGGCCTGCACCATCCGGGTGCGCGAGCAGGGTCTGGACTCCAGCCACCAGTCGCCGGCCGCCAGCACCATGCCGGTGATGCCCCGGCCCCAGGCCTCGGCGAGGAGCTCGCGGTCGGCTCCGAGGTCGACCTGGCTCTGGACGGCCCGGGTGATCTCCCCGGCGATCTGCCGCAGCGCCGGGGCGAGCGCGTTGCCGACACCGGACGGGTCGCCCGGTTCGGGGTGGGTGAGCAGCCGGTAGACCTGCGGGCGGGCCTCGATCCCGGCGAGGTAGGTGTCCAGCACGTGCTCGACCCGGTCGCGGCGTTCCAGCGGCTCGCTCAGCGCGGCCCGTACGGCGGCCAGCAGGCCGCTGGTGTGGCGCTCGGTCAGCGCCCTGATCAGCCCGTTCCGGTCGCCGAAGTGGCGGTACAGGATCGGCTTGGTGATCCCGGCCTCGGCGGCGATGGCGTTCATGCTGGCGCCCGGGCCCTCCCGCTGGACCACCCGGTCGGCGGCGTTGAGCAGCTGCTCCCGGCGGGGTTCGTCGGCGGGCGGCATGGGGGCTCCTGGCGGGTCTGGCCGACGGGGTTCCGGCTGCGGGAGTGGTGCGGGGCGGGGTGGGGCTGTGTGGGGTGCGGCTGTGCGGGGTGGGCGTCGGGTGGGGTGGGGTGGGGCGCGGGGCGGGTGGGTCGGGGAGTCGCCCCGGGCGGGGCGTTGACATTCCTACCTATGAGTAGCAGACTCCCCGCGATGTTACCCCCGGTAACACCTGTCCGACACCGCTTCTGCCCCGCCCTTGTACCCGCTGCCGGCCCGGCGGCGAGGGGCCCCTTCGACCGGAGGCATCATGAGCACGTTCTCGCTGGACCCGGGCGCGGACCAGCTCGCCGTACGCGACTGGCTGCACGGCTTCGCCGCCGAGGTGATGCGCCCCGCCGCCGCCGAGTGGGACGAGCGCGAGGAGACCCCCTGGCCGGTCATCCAGGAGGCGGCCAAGCTCGGGATCTACTCGCCGGACTTCTACGCCCAGCAGTACTTCGACCCCTCCGGCGTGGGCATCCCGATCGCCATGGAGGAGCTGTTCTGGGGCGACGCGGGCATCGGCCTGTCCATCGTCGGCACCACGCTGGCCGCCGTCGCCGTGCTCGCCAACGGCACCGACGAGCAGATCGGCACCTGGGCGCCGCAGATGTTCGGCACTCCGGACGACGTCAAGGTGGCCGCGTTCTGCTCCTCCGAGCCGGATGCCGGCTCCGACGTCTCCGCGCTGCGCACCAAGGCCGTCTACGACGAGGCCAAGGACGAGTGGGTGCTGAACGGCACCAAGACCTGGGCGACCAACGGCGGGATCGCCGCCGTCCACGTGGTGGTGGCCACCGTCGACCCGGCGCTCGGCGCGCGCGGGCAGGCCTCCTTCGTGGTGCCGCCGGGCACGCCCGGGCTGAGCCAGGGTCAGAAGTTCAAGAAGCACGGCATCCGTGCCTCGCACACCGCCGAGGTGGTCCTGGACGGCGTCCGGCTGCCCGGTCACTGCCTGCTCGGCGGCAAGGAGAAGCTGGACGAGAGGCTGGCCCGGGCCCGCGAGGGGGCCAAGCGCACCGGCGGCCGGGGTAACGCGGCGATGGCCACCTTCGAGGCCTCCCGGCCGGCCGTCGGGGCGCAGGCGATCGGCATCGCCCGGGCCGCGTACGAGGTGGCGCTGGACTACGCGAAGACCCGGGTGCAGTTCGGCCGCCCGATCATCGACAACCAGGGCGTGGCCTTCCAGCTGGCGGACATGAAGACGCGGATCGACGCCTCCCGGCTGCTGGTCTGGCGGGCCTCCTGGATGGCGGCCAACAACCAGCCGTTCACCGCGGCCGAGGGCTCGATGTCCAAGCTCTACGCGGGCGAGACCGCCAAGTGGGTCACCGCGCAGGCGATGCAGATCCTCGGCGGCAACGGCTTCACCCGCGAGTACCCGGTCGAGCGGATGCACCGGGACAGCGCGATCTACTCGATCTTCGAGGGCACCAGCGAGATCCAGCGTCTGGTGATCGCCCGTGCGATCTCCGGGATGCCGATTCGCTGAGCGCGCGGGGCGGGGGCCTGCGGGGAGCCGGCGCGCCGCCCGGAAGACGGGCCCGGCCCTCAGGGTGCCCGCCACCGCGCCGACCACGGTCCGCGCGGTGGCGGGCACCCGCCGCGCCACCGGGGAACAGCCGGTCGGCGCGGGGCCCGGATGGTGGTGCTCGGCGGCGTGTTCGTCGCGGGCGGTGCTCCCGGCGGCTCGGCCGGACCGTCGATCGGATGATCGTCACGGTCCGTTCGCGCGGGGTCAGAAACGGGGTGGCCGGCCCTCCAGGAAGGCGGCGAGGCCCTCACGGACGTCCGGAGCCTCGCGGGAGCGGCGCTCCCAGGGCCGCAGCGCCTCGGCGGCCTGCTCCGGCGGGACGGCCAGCGCGGCCTTGACCGCGCCGATGGTCTGCGGTGACCGCGTGGTCAGCAGCCGGGCGAACTCCAGGGCCCCGGCGTCCAGCTCGGCGCCCGGCAGGACCCGGTCGGCCAGGCCGGTCGCGACACTCTCCCGGCCGCTCACCAACTCGCCGGAGAAGAGCAGGTACTTGGCGCGGGACGGGCCCACCAGCCGGGCCAGCCGCAGGGTCGGCACCGCCGGGTAGACCACGCCGAGCTTGGCCGGGGTGATGCCCAGCCGGGCGTCCTCGGCCACGAACCGCAGGTCGCAGGCGACGGCCAGCTGGCAGCCGCCGCCGACGCAGGCACCGTGCACCACGGCGACGGTCGGGTGCGGGAAGGCCGCCAGCGCCTCCTCGGCGGCGACGTTGACGGCGTGGTAGTCGTCGGCGCGGTCCGGGTCGGCGTAGATCCCGGACAGCTCGGCGATGTCCGCGCCGGCGCTGAAGGTGCCCCCGGCGCCGGTGACCAGCAGGGCCCGCAGACCGGGCTGCTCGGCGAGCCGGAGCAGGACCTTCGGCAGGGCCTGCCAGATCGCCAGGGTGACGGCGTTGCGCCGGTGCGGCCGGGCGAACTCCAGCACCGCGACGCCGTCCCCGCCGGTGTAGGCGTTGAGGCCGTCGACGGGGGTGGGCAGCGGGGAGCGGTCCCGCGTGAGCAGCGGCTGGTCCATGCGCACCTCCGGAGATCGTGGTGCGCACACTCTCTCAGGCGCGGCCGCGCCACCGCCGGGCGGACCGGCTGCCGGGGCCCGCGCCGGGCGGCCGCCGGTCCGGGGCGGGTGGTCAGGCCGGCCGGGCGGTCGGGCGAGTCGGGTGGTCAGGCGGACCGGGTGCCGTAGTCACCGAGGCCGTGCTCGACCAGGGCGAAGCTGCGGAGGGCGTTCTCGACGGCCTCCGGAAGCACGTCGGCGGCCCGTTCGCCGGCCAGCATCCGGCGGTGGTTCTCGTCGGTCAGCGCCAGCCGCACGCTCATCAGCTGGGCGGCGGCGACCCGGGCCGTGAGCCGGTCGCCGGCCGGGTCCTGGGCGAGCAGCTCGGTGGCGAGCAACTCGTTGGCCGCGAGGCCCCACCCGGTGGTGGCGCGCAGCGCCAGCGCGGGCGTCCGGTGGATCAGCCGGACCACGTCGAGCACGAACCGGTCGTCGCTCAGGCCGGTGGCCGGGTCGAACCGCTCCAGGGCGGCCAGGAAGTGGGTGCGCACCGCGGCCACCGCCGAGACGCCGGGGGCGCGATCGCGGACCACCTCGGCGGCTTCGCCGGTGTGCTGCTCCATCGGGCCCATGACCAGGTCTTCCTTGGACGGGAAGTAGTTGAAGACGGTCATCTTCGAGACCTCGGCCGCGGCGGCGATCTCGGCGACCGAGACCTCGTCGAAGCTCCGCTCGGCGAACAGGCTGATCGCGCTGCGCCAGATCCGGACGGCGGTCTGGCGCTTCTTGCGTTCGCGCAGGCCCAGGGCCGCGTTGGCCGGTTCTGGTGCTTCGGGATCGGTGGTCGCGGTGCGCTTCGCCATGGCAGGACTGTACCAGGATCAAAGATTGACCGGGGCGAATGATGTACCAAGACGAATACTTGACCCCGACGAAGAATTGACCGAGTAAAAAATGTCTGCCATGGTGAGGGCGGGCCGCCGAGCCGCACCCGTCCGGTGCGGTCCGGCCCACGTCCGAACGCCCGAACGTCACGATCCCCGGGGGGACTTCCGATGGCCGCCACCGCGCCGGCAGCAGCTCTGATGACGGAGACCCAGCGCAAGCTGGGCATGCTCTTCTGCCTGATCACGATCATCCTGGCGGTGCTCGACATGAACATCGTGTCGGCCGCCACCGTGCCGATCGTCCGGGACCTCGACCCGGTTCACGGCGTCGACCGACTGCCCTGGCTGGTCAGCGCCTTCGCGCTGGCGGCGACGGCGCTGCTGCCGCTCTACGGCAAGCTCTGCGACGTGTACGGCGCCAAGCGGGCGCTGCTCGGCGCGGTCGGCGTCTTCCTGCTCGGCTCGGCGCTCTGCGGGGCGGCGCAGTCGATGACCCAGCTGATCGCCTTCCGGGCCGTCCAGGGCATCGGCGGTGGCGGGCTGATGAGCGTGACGATGGTGGTGATGGCGCAGCTCAAGGATCCGGAAGGGGAGAAGGGTGGCGGCGGGGGCGGCATGGGCGGCATCGTCGGCGGCGCCGGCATGGCCGTCGGCCCGCTGATCGGCGCCCTCCTGGCGGACCACCTCGACTGGCGCTGGATCTTCTACGTCAACCTGCCGCTCGGCCTGCTCGTCCTGGTCGGCTCCGCGCTCGTGCTCAAGCTCCCGCGCTCGGCCGGGCGGCGCGGCCTGGACTTCCTCGGCGCCGCCCTCGCGGCCGCGTTCGCCACCGGACTGCTGCTGGTCACCGAGTGGGGCGGCAAGACCTACGCCTGGACCTCGCCGGAGCTCCTCGGGCTGGCCGCCGGCACCGCCCTCGCCCTCGGTCTCTTCCTGTGGCGCCAGGCCACCGCCGCCGAGCCGGTGCTGCCGCTCTCGCTCTTCCGCGTTCCGGAGATCCGGATCGGGTTCGCGGTGCAGGGCCTGGTCGGGATGGGCCTGATGGGCGCGATCATGTACGTGATGCTGTACCTGCAGGTGGCCCGCGGTGTCGCGGCGACCTCCGCCAGCCTCTACCTGATCCCGATGGCGCTCGGCATGACGGCGGTCGGCCTCGTGGTCAACCGGCTCTCCGCGCGGGGCTGGTCCGTCCGGGTCCTCCTGGTCTCCGGTGCGGCCTGCGCCACGGCCGCCCTGCTGCTGCTCGGGCTGAACGGCGCGGACACCTCGCTCTGGCTGGTGCGGGCCGAACTCGTCCTGCTCGGAATCGGCCTCGGCCAGCTGATCGGCCACCTCATCGGGGTCGTCCAGGAGGCCGCTCCGGTTCACCAGCTGGGCGTCGCCACCACCGGCATCCGGTTCTTCCAGACGCTCGGCAGCGCGCTGGGCGCCGCGTTCTTCGGCACCGTGCTGGCCCGGGTCTTCGACAGTGGCGAGCCCGGCACTCCGCTCGGCGCGGTGGGCCGCCTGACCGGCGCCGCCCGGGACCACGCGGTGCACAGCTTCATCGACGCGGTGGACGTGGTGTTCTTCTCGGCGGCCGGGGTGATGGCGCTGGCCATGGTGCTCGCGCTGCGGCTGCGGCCCACCGCGCCGACGGCCGAGTCGCTGCCGGAGCAGCAGGCGCTGGCCGCCTGAGCGGGGGTGGACGGAGCGGTGGGCGGACCGAGCGGGGCCCGGCGGACGCCTGTCCGCCGGGCCCCGCTCCGTGTCACGGGGTGGGCTTCCACTCGTGGGCCAGCATCGACCAGATCTCCGAGTCCCGGTAGACGCCGTTGACCTGGTACGACTCCCGCAGCGTGCCGTCGAGCCGCATGCCCAGCCGCTGGGCGAGGGACCGGCTGCGGATGTTCGCCGGGGTGGTGTGCCACTCGATCCGGTGCAGGCCGCGGGTGGTGAACGCGTAGTCGATCAGATGGCGGACGGCGGCGGCGACCAGGCCCCGGCCCTCGCCGGCGGGCTCGGTCCAGACGCCGATCTCGGCGACGCCGGTGGTGGCGCTGAAGGTCACGAACATCGTGCCGCCGACCAGCGTGCCGTCCAGCCAGATCCCGTAGAGCCGGCCCGCGTCGGCGGCCTGCCGGTCGGCGTAGCCCTGCAGGGTGGCGCGGGCCGACTCCAGGTCGGTGGAGCGGCCGGCCCAGCCGATCCACGGGTTCATGTGATCGCGGGCGCGGTCCATGTTGGCCAGGAACTCGGCTGCCTGCCACGGCTCCAGGGGGCGCAGTTCGGCATGGTCGGTGAGCGGGACGGCGAACATCGGCGGGCCTTTCGGGGCTGGGGGCGGTGGGCGGGACGGTGGGGGTGCGGCGGTGGCCGGTCGAGCGGTGGGCCCCTCGCGGTCCGGCCGTTCCAGCGTACATAACAAACGTTTGGTATGTACGATAGCGCCTATGACACCAGCCCGGGGAGACCATGAAGCCCGACGCAGGGACGTATCCGAGGCGGTCTGGCGGGTGCTGTCCTCGCGGGGCTTCGAGGGGCTGACGCTGCGCGCGGTGGCCGCCGAGATGGGCGCTTCCACCGGGCTGTTGACGCACTACTTCCCCAACAAGCGGGCGCTGGTGGCGCACGCCCTCGACGTGCTCGACCAGCGCTCCCAGGAGCGCCCGCGCCGGATCGCCCCGGGGGGCGGCAGCCCGCCGCCGGCCGCCGGGCTGCCCCGGCTGCGGGCGGCACTGCTCGACATCCTCCCGCTGGACGCCGCCGCCGCTGCCGGCAACCGGATCTGGGTCGGCTCCTGGGACGTGGCACTGGCCGACCCGGAGCTGGCCACCGCGCACGCGGCCCGGTACGGGCGGGCGCGGGCGTTGCTGACCGAGTCGGTGGCCGCCGCGCAGCGGCTCGGCGAGCTGCCGGACGACGTGGCCGCCGAGCAGCTCGCGGCGGGGGCGCAGGCCTTCGCGCTGGGGCTGGTGGTGCAGGCGCTGTTCGCGCCGGCGGAGTTCCCGGCCGAGCGGCAGACGGCGCTGCTGGACGCCTACCTGGTGGGACTGGCCGGGCCGGCGGGGGCGGAGCGGCTGTGACCGCGGCGGGGCCTGCGGCTGCGGCGGGGCCGGAGCGGCTGTGACGTGACGGGGCTTCGGCCGTGGCGGGGAGCGGGGTCGGGTCGCGGGCCGGGGAGGCCGGGGTGGCCGGGGTGGCCGGGGTGGCCGGGGTGGCCGGGGTGGCAAATGGCGAGCAGGAGACCGGGCGGTGCGCCGAACCCGGGGGCATTGTCTGATTTCGCCCGTTGTTTCCGTTCGGACCGTTGTTTCCGTCCGGACCGTGCGGCCGGTTCGTACCGGGGTTTCCCGTGGGCCGTTTCCGGCGCTGCCATGACACGCATTGTCACGGGTTATGTGCGTTCGGTGCCCGGAATTCCCCGGCGGGCCGGCCGGGCATAGCCCTCGCCGACGTTGTGGCCTGCGGGAATTCGGGCGCGGTGCCCCCAGCAGGATTCGAACCTGCGACCTACCGCTTAGAAGGCGGGTGCTCTATCCGCTGAGCTATGGGGGCGGGACGGACGGCGCCCTGATGGGCGTGACCGTTGCCGGGATCGGGCGACGAGCGCGCGGGGCGCCCGCTGTCCGGCCCCGTGCCTGAGGGTGGGGTGGGGGTTGGCGGGGCCTTGCCCTGTCGGGGACAGGATAAGGGTGTCCAGATCCTCGGCCGGGTGTAACAACACCGTCGCGGGTGTGTCGGCTTCGGTGGAGCGGTCCGATAATCGCAGGTGAAGGCCGTGCGTGCAGCGGTCTGGCGCTCTTCGGCGCCGGACGTTGTGCAGTCGTTACGGGGCTGCCGCCCCACCCGTTATGGATTCGGCACGGAGAAAGTACCCCGGTCGGCGCGGGTGGGGGGCCTTATTCGGGTTCCTTCGGTCGGATGACGTGGGCGGACGGCCGGGCAGGCCACCCCTGGGGGTGCGGCGGCGCGGCGGGAAGCGGGGCGTTTGTTGTCATGGCCGCGCAGAGGCGAGGCTGAAAGTAGGACCGGAAGGGCCGAAATTCACCCCTGTGAGTGACACCGGTTTTCCACAGGGCCGAGTTGTCCACAGGATTTCCGATCTCGCCGGCACGGATTTCCCGGGAAGTGCACTCTCAACTCGCACCGGTCGATTCCGTACGGTGCATCGGAGAGAACGGAGCGTGTTCTGTGAACGAGACCCAGGTGACGGTGATCGGCAATGTCGCGACCGAGGTGAGCTGCACGCGGACGGCGGACGGGGTGGCGGTGGCCAACTTCCGGCTGGCGTCGACGGAGCGCCGCTACGACCGGCTGCGGGAGGGCTGGGTGGACGGCGAGACGCAGTGGGTGACGGTGACAGCCTGGCGGGCGCTGGCCGGTCATCTGATCGGCTCGCTGTCGAAGGGGGATCCGGTGGTGGTGAGCGGGCGACTGAGGGTGCGGGAGTGGACGGAGGGGGAGGCGAGGCGCAGCAGGGTCGAGATCGACGCCCGATCGGTCGGGCACGATCTCAGTCGTGGCACCGCCGTCTTCACGTGGGGCGGGGGGTCGCCGAGCGGCCGCGAGGTGTCCGTGGGCGAGGCGGTGCCGGGCTGGATCGCGGACGCACTGCAGGCGCGGAAGGCGTCGGTCGACCCCCTGGCGGCACCCCCGTTGGCGGCCGTCGCGCCGGGTGCGCGGATGGCTGACGGGGGAACGGAGGGTGACGCCCAGGCCTCCTTGGTCTGACCGTCAGCTGATCCCAACTGTCGACAAATATGTTGATCGAGACGGTTGTTGTGCCCGCACGCGCAATCACCGGACCGGTTAAGCGAAAGATCCGGAGTTTCTGGCTGATCGTCAGCTTGTGTGGATGATGGGAGCATTGATAACGATACAGATACGGAATCGTCCTGATTTCGCATGGGGGTTTGCGCGCCTCCGTGGCTCAATAGGATTCGTCTGGTTCACACACATGCAGCTGCGTCACAGGGCGCGCGGTGCAATGCAAGGCGGGCTGCCCATCGGCTGGCCCGGCCCGGAGGGATCCCAGATGTTCCAGAGGCAGGGGCGGAGTCTTCCGCGCATAACCACTGTCATGCTCACGACCAGCGTAGCGCTGGGCGGGAGCCTGCTCGCGGCCGGTGCGGCGGCTGCGGCCGACGCGCCGGGTGCGGGTGTCACGGCGGTGATCCAGCCGACCATGCAGAGCGAGGAGATTGCCATCGAGGGCGGTCACTCCGTTCAGGGTGGTCTGTTCACCCTCAAGACGGCCAACGGCGAGCTCCGTACGTACTGCATCGACATCGACCACCCGGTCAACATCAAGAGCGGGGTCGAGTACCAGGAGTCGGACTGGAAGTCGAGCTCGCTCGGCCGCAAGGAGAAGGCTCAGGACGCCGCCAAGATCCGCTGGATCCTGGAGAACTCCTACCCGCAGGTCACCGACCTCAAGAAGCTGGCCGACGCGGCCGGCATCAAGGAGGGCGAGCTCACCGCCGACGACGCCGCCGCGGGCACCCAGGCCGCGATCTGGAAGTTCTCCGACGGCAAGAACGCCACCCCGGTGGACGCGCAGGCCAAGAAGCTGCGCGACTACCTGGTCAGCGACAGCAACAAGGGCATCGCCGCCGAGCCCAAGCCCTCGCTGAGCCTCACCCCGGACTCGGTGTCGGGCAAGCCGGGCGGCAAGCTCGGTCCGTTCACCGTCAACTCCAGCGCCTCCGAGGTGAAGCTCGCGGTCTCCGGCGACGCCGCGGACAAGGTGAAGCTGGTCGACAAGGACGGCAAGCCGGTCACCGGCCTGACCGGCCCGGTCGCCAAGGACACCTCGCTGTTCCTGGACGTGCCGGCCGGCACCCCGGACGGCACGGCCACCGTGACGGCCTCGGCCGAGACCGTCGTGCCCAACGGCCGGGTCTTCCTGAGCAAGGGCTACACCCCCGAGAAGCACAGCCAGACCATGATCCTGGCCGGCTCCACCAAGCTCAGCGTGGTGGACGCGGCCAAGGCCGTGTGGAAGGCGGGCAAGGGCCCGCTGGTGGACAGCAACGCCCAGGTCGAGTGCGACTCCAACGGCGTCCGGGTCAACGTCGCCAACGGCGGCGACGAGGCGGCCACCGTGACCGTCCAGCCGGGCAAGTCGCTCACCGTTCAGCCGGGCAAGATCGAGAGCGTGGTCGTCCCGGTCGCCGAGGACGCCGCCTACGCCATCACCGTCACCGGCCCGAACGGCTTCACCAAGGAGTTCAAGGGCATCCTGGACTGCAAGGTGACCAGCGTGACCACGCCGACCGCCAGCCCGTCGGCCAGCAAGAGCGCCTCGGCCACCCCGACCCCGAGCGGCACCCCGACCGGTACGCCGTCCGCCGCCCCGTCCAGCTCGACGGCGCACCCGGCTCCGGCCGCCTCCAGCCCGGCCCCGGGCACCACGGGCGGCCTGGCCGCCACCGGTGGTAACGACGCCACCCCGGTGCTCGCCGCCGTCGCCGGCGGTCTGGTCGTGGCCGGCGCTGCCGCGGTCTTCGTCCTGCGCCGCCGCGGTCGCCACGGTCGCAGCGCCGCCTGAGGCACCGCGCCGAGGTAGTACCGAAGGACCGAGGTACTGACGTACCGAAGTGAAAGGCGCCTGACGTGCCACGGCACGGCAGGCGCCTTTCCGTCCGGCCCGGCTCCCCGCACCCGCTGCGGGGAGCCGGGCCGCGGTGCGTCCGGCGGCGGTGGCCGCAGGCCCTGCGGGCTCTCCGGGTGGATACCCCAGTGGGGCAAGCGGGCGGTTCGGGCGCTCGGCCGGGTGCGGCACAATGGAAAGCTGCAACCCGACTTACTCCCGACGACGCCGGAGCGATCTCACGTGGCGGAATACATCTACACGATGCGCAAGGTGCGCAAGGCGCACGGCGACAAGGTCATCCTTGACGACGTGACGCTCAGCTTCCTCCCCGGAGCGAAGATCGGCGTCCTCGGTCCCAACGGCGCCGGCAAGTCCACCGTGCTCAAGATGATGGCCGGTCTGGAGCAGCCCTCCAACGGCGACGCCTTCCTCTCGCCCGGTTACACCGTCGGCATGCTGCTCCAGGAGCCGCCGCTCGACGAGGCGAAGACGGTCCTGGAGAACGTCGAGGACGGCGTCAGGGAGGTCAAGGGGAAGCTCGACCGCTTCAACGAGATCGCCGAGCTGATGGCCACCGACTACTCGGACGCCCTGCTGGACGAGATGGGCAAGCTCCAGGAGGAGCTGGACCACGCCAACGCCTGGGACCTCGAGGCGCAGCTGGAGCAGGCCATGGACGCGCTGGGCTGCCCGCCCGGCGACTGGGCCGTCACCAAGCTCTCCGGTGGCGAGAAGCGCCGCGTCGCGCTCTGCAAGCTGCTGCTGGAGGCGCCCGACCTGCTGCTCCTCGACGAGCCCACCAACCACCTGGACGCCGAGTCGGTGAACTGGCTGGAGCAGCACCTGGCCAAGTACGCCGGCACCGTCGTCGCCGTCACCCACGACCGGTACTTCCTGGACAACGTGGCCGGCTGGATCCTGGAGCTCGACCGTGGCCGCGCCATCGGTTACGAGGGCAACTACTCCACCTACCTGGAGAGCAAGCAGTCGCGCCTCAAGGTCGAGGGCCAGAAGGACGCGAAGCGTGCCAAGCGGCTCCGTGAGGAGCTGGAGTGGGTCCGCTCCAACGCCAAGGGTCGGCAGGTGAAGTCCAAGGCACGTCTCGCCCGCTACGAGGAGATGGCGGCCGAGGCCGACAAGATGCGGAAGCTGGACTTCGAGGAGATCCAGATCCCGCCGGGCCCGCGTCTGGGCAGCATCGTGGTCGAGGTGGAGAACCTCAACAAGGCCTTCGGCGAGAAGGTCCTGATCGACGACCTGAGCTTCACCCTGCCGCGCAACGGCATCGTCGGCGTGATCGGCCCCAACGGTGCCGGCAAGACCACGCTCTTCAAGATGCTGCAGGACATGGAGACGCCGGACTCGGGCAAGGTCAAGATCGGCGAGACGGTCAAGATCAGCTACGTCGACCAGAGCCGGGCCAACATCGACCCGAAGAAGACGCTCTGGGAGGTCGTCTCCGACGGCCTGGACTGGATCAACGTCGGCCAGGTCGAGATGCCGTCCCGTGCCTACGTGTCGGCGTTCGGCTTCAAGGGCCCGGACCAGCAGAAGCCGGCCGGTGTGCTCTCCGGTGGTGAGCGCAACCGCCTGAACCTGGCGCTCACCCTCAAGCAGGGCGGCAACCTGCTGCTCCTCGACGAGCCGACCAACGACCTCGACGTCGAGACCCTGTCCTCGCTGGAGAACGCGCTGCTGGAGTTCCCCGGCTGCGCCGTGGTCATCTCCCACGACCGCTGGTTCCTGGACCGAGTGGCCACCCACATCCTCGCCTACGAGGGCGAGAGCAAGTGGTTCTGGTTCGAGGGCAACTTCGAGTCGTACGAGAAGAACAAGATCGAGCGGCTGGGCGCCGACGCCGCCCGTCCGCACCGGGCCACCTACAAGAAGCTGACCCGAGGCTGACACCCAGCTGTCACAACGGCCCGGCAGACTGCCCTCCGGGGCGGCCTGCCGGGCCGCGGCCCGCCGCCGATGCCTTCCGGCGGGTCACCGGACGTCGAGGAGAACACCCGTGGCACGCCATATCTACGCCTGTCCGCTGCGTTGGTCCGACATGGACGCCTTCGGGCACGTCAACAACGTGGTCTTCCTGCGCTACCTGGAGGAGGCCCGGATCGACTTCATGTTCACCCAGGCCGCCGCCGCCGGCGCCGGGGAGTTCGCGGGCGGCTCGGTGGTGGCCCGCCACGAGATCGACTACAAGCGTCCGCTGGTGCACCGGCCCGAGCCGGTCACCATCGAGACCTGGGTGACCAAGATCGGCGGCGCCTCGCTGACCGTCTCGTACGAGATCAAGGACACCGCCGAGGACGGCGCCGAGACGGTGTACGTCCGGGCGTCCACCGTGGTCGTCCCCTACGACCTGGCCGAGGGCCGCCCGCGCCGGATCAGCCCGGTGGAGCGGGAGTTCCTGGGCCGTTTCGTGGACGACGGCAGCAGGGAGGACGGCAGCAGGGGCGACCGCAGCGTCGAGGAGCCGGCTGTCGCGGCGGCCTGAGCCCCCGGCCCGGACCACCACCCGTCACCGATACCCGATTCGAGCTGAACCGCGTTGACCGCTACCGCCTCCCTCGCCCTCGCCGACGCCGGGGAGGGCGCCGACCTGGCCGCCTTCCTGGTCCGCCTGCTGCGCTTCGACCGGGCGGCAGCCGTGCGCCTGCAGGCGGTGGCCAAGCAGGCCGGCGGCGACGGCGTGCTGGCGGTCTTCGGCCGGCTGCCACTGGGCAGTTCCGGCGCGCTGGCCGTCCGTACCGCGCGCCTCGCCGAGCTGGTCGGGCCGGCGGACCGCACGGTCTCCGCGGGGCAGCTGCTGGACGGCCTGGACAGTGAGCGGAACACCGTGGCGCTGCCCGCGCCCGTCACCGGCCCCGCCTGGGCCGGCCTGCTGCCGCCGCGCTCCGGCTGGCGCGCGGTCGGCGCGCCGCCGGTGGCCGAGGTGTACCCCGAACTGATGGCGGGGGTGCGGGAGTTCCGCGAGCGCAGCGAGGCGGTGCCGGTCCACCACCGGACCCGTGCGGTGCTGGACGGGTTGGCCGACGAGATCTGGTCCCGGCCGGTGACCGCGCTGCCCGAGCTGCCGTTGCGTGCCGCGCACGCGGCCTATGTGATCGGTTTCCTCAAGCCGGGTGCGCCGCTGACCGTGCACCGCGCCGGCGGCTGGCTGCGGCTGAGCGCCCCGGCGGGATCGGTGGCGGTGCGTACGGCGGCCGCGCCCGGTGCGGGGCTGGGGCTCAGCCCGATGCGCTAGGCCCTGTCCGGTCGCCGACATCCCCGGAAGCCGGCGGCCCCGGCCCCGGCGACCCCGGCGTCTGTCGTGCCGGGCGTCGCGTGGCCCCCGGGCGGTGGTCAGCGGGCGGCGGTCAGCCCTCGGTGTTGACCATCGAGGCGGCGGCGTAGGTGAGGTAGTCCCAGAGCTGCCGCTCGGCGTCGGCCGGCAGGGCCAGCTCGTCCACCGCCGCCCGCATGTGCTTCAGCCAGGCGTCGTGCGCCGCGCGGTCCACCGTGAACGGCACGTGCCGCATCCGCAGTCGCGGGTGCCCGCGCTGCTCGCTGTAGGTGCGCGGACCGCCCCAGTACTGCATCAGGAAGAGCGTGAGGCGCTCCTCGGCCGGGCCGAGGTCCTCCTCGGGGTACATCGGCCGCAGCAACTCGTCCTGCGCGACGCCCTGGTAGAACCGGTGCACCAGCCGCCGGAAGGTCGGCTCGCCGCCGACCTGTTCGAAGAAGGTCTCCTCGCTGAGCGTGCCACGCCGGATCTCTTTCACCCGACCATGGTCGCAGACGGCGGCGGGGCCGTACACCGGGACCTGGGGACCAGGACCGCAGGTGTACGACCCCGCCGCCGTCAGGAGTCGGCTCAGGCGTCTTCCCAGCGGAAGAACCGCCAGGCGATCGCGGTGAGCACGGCGGCGAACACCAGCAGCCCGCCCATGGTCGGCAGCGCGTCCATCACGCCGCCGCCCCGGGAGAGCACCGACTGGGCCGCGGTGACCAGGTGCTTCAGCGGCAGTGCCTCGGAGATGGTCTTCAGCCAGGTGGGCATGCCCTCGGTCGGGAAGAACGAGCCGGACAGGAACGACATCGGCAGCACGATGATCTGCGAGATGCCGTTGGCCGCCTCCTCGGTCTTGGCCAGCGACCCGGCCAGCAGGCCGATCGACATGAAGGCGATCGTCGCGCAGACCACCAGCGGGATGATCAGCCACCAGTCGCCGGTGAGTTTCAGCCCGAAGAACGGCATGGTGGCGACGGCCAGGAAGACGGCCGTCTGGACCAGGGCCGTCAGCACCGAGACGGCGATCCGGGACGCCACGATCGACCCGGCGCTCACCGGGGCCAGCCGCAGCCGGCGGAGCACCTTCTTCTTCCGCCAGGAGACCAGGGTCAGCGAGGCGCCGAACACCGCGCCGGTGGCCACCGCCCAGCCCAGCAGGCCGGGGGTGAGGAACTGGATCGGCTTCAGCGAGTCGTCCTCGACCTGGCCCGCGTCCAGGACGAAGGCCGCCGGCTTGCCGCTGGCGGCCTGGTTGGCCTGCTGGACGACCGAGTTGACGATGCCCCGGACGGAGCCGGCGCGGACCTGGTCGGCGGCGCTGAAGCGCAGCACGACCCTGCCGTCCGGGCCCTCCTTGATCATCGCGTCCAGGTCGCCCTTGCGGACCTTCTCCAGCGCGCCGGCCTCGTCGTCGCTGCGGCTGATGGTGAGGACCTTCTCCAGGTCGGCCCGACCGTCGCCCTGCACCGAGTCCAGCACCTGGACCGCGCCGACCTGCACCACCTTGGCGTGCGGGCTGGACGCGCCCTTGAGCAGGGTGCCGAACAGCAGCAGGAACATCAGCGGGAAGAGGATCACGAAGAAGACGGCGGTGCGGTCCCGGAGGAAGGCGACCACCATCACCCGGGAGAGGCTGACGAAGGCGCTCACCCGTTCGCGCTCCGGTTGCCCGTCGGGCGCGCTGGGACTTCCGGGCGTGCGCTGGGCCGGAACGGTCGCGCCCCGAGTGCGTTCGGCGCTCATGCGCGGTACTCCCGTCCGGTGAGCTGGAGGAAGACGTCCTCCAGGGTGGCGCCGCGGACTTCGAGTCCGCGCAGCGCGTTCTGCTCGGCCAGCACGGAGAGCACCGGGCCCGGCAGGCGGGTCGAGACGGCGAGCGAGACGCCGTCGTCCTCGACCGAGGCGATCTCGGCGCCGGTCGCCGCGAGCAGCTCGCGCGCCCGCTCGACGGACAGCAGCCCGGACTCCACGCTGATCCGCACGGTGTCGTCGATCTCGCGGACCAGCGCGGCCGGTGCGCCGGTGCGCAGGACCTTGCCGTGGTCCATCACCGAGACGCGGTCGCAGAGCACCTCGGCCTCGTCCAGGTAGTGGGTGGTCAGGACGACCGTGCGGCCCTCGGCGTTGATGTCCCGCAGGAGGTCCCAGAGGTTGCGGCGGGCCTGCGGGTCGAGACCGGTGGTGGGCTCGTCCAGGAAGACCAGCTCCGGGTCGTGGACCAGCGCGCAGGCGATCGAGAGGCGCTGGGCCTGCCCGCCGGACATCTTGTCGGTCATCACCCCGGCCGACTCGGTGAGGCCCACCCGCTCCAGCATCACGTCGGCGCGCTTGGGGCCGACGCCGTAGAAGGAGCCGAAGGTGCGGATCGTCTCCCGCGCCGTCAGTTTGTTGAAGAAGGCCGAAGCCTGGAACTGCACGCCGATCCGCGGCAGCAATTTCGGATTGCGCGGCCAGGGCGCCAGCCCCAACAGCTCGATCCGGCCCTCGTCGGGCTTGCGGATTCCTTCCAGAATCTCCAGTGTGGTGGTCTTCCCGGCGCCGTTCGGGCCCAGGATTCCGTAAAACTCGCCGACCTCGACGGTGAGGGAAACACCGTCGACGGCCTGCACGTCCCCGTACCGCTGACGGATTCCGTCGGCGGATATCGCTGCATTCATGTGGCCTGAGCGTAGGGGCATCCGGGGGCGCTGAGGAGACCGGGCGTACGTGATTTGAAGATCATTTTGCCGGGGCGCCCCGGCCGCTCCGAGGCGGCGTCCTGGCCGGTCAGGGCCGTCCGGGTCGTGCGTGTACGGGTGCAGGACGCCGACGGGGCCGGGCGGGAGCGGACTCCCACCCGGCCCCGGGCGTCGAGGGTCAGGCGCGGTGCAGGGTGATGGTGGTCCACGCCCCGATGTGGATCCGGTCGCCGTCGTTCAGCGGGATCGCGGTGTGCGGGGTGAGCGACTCGGCGCCGCCGTTCATCGTGGTGCCGTTGGTGGAGTCCTGGTCGACCAGCACCCAGCTGCCGTCCGCCTGTTCGGCGAGCAGCGCGTGCTGGTGCGAGGCGCCCGGGTCCTCCGGCGGGACGGAGAGGTCGATCTCCGGCACGGTGCCGCGGTGCTGGCTGCGCCGGCCGATCCGCAGCTGGCCGCGGCCGGTCAGCGGGATGCGCCGCTCGGGGCAGTACGGGGGGAAGAAGAGCCCCGCCGCCTCCGGGCCGCTGCGGGCCATCATGTCGGTGAAGTAGTCGCGGTCGGCCGAGACCACCGCGATCCAGTTGGTCCGGACCGGCTCGGGCGGGGCCGGCTGGTACGGCGGCTGCTGCGCCTGCTCCGCGTGCTGGCCCTGCGGGGCGTGCTGGCCGGGCTGGCCGGGCTGGCCCTGCTGGGCCTGCTGCGCCTGCTGGGTCTGCGGGGGGACCGGCGGGGCCAGGTTGAACGAGGTGCCGAACTCGCCGCCGCGCCCGGTCGGACCGGGCTGGGCGTAGACCGGGCCGGAGTCCTCGCGCGGCTGCTCCTGGTACGGGCGCTCCTGGTAGGACGCCTCCTGGTACGGAGCCTCCTGGAACGGCCTGCCGGCCTGCGGGTAGCCGTAGGCGGGCTGCGCCTGCTGAGGCGGCTGCTGGGGCTGCGGCTGCGGGCCGCCGTACGCCGCCGGGATGTTGAGCGGGGCGGGCCCGGTCGCGGGCGCCGCGCTGAAGGGCCCCGCGCTGGCGGGCGGGGGCTGGCGGTGCGAGGGCGCGGAGAGGTCGTAGTCGTACCCGCACTCCTCGCAGAACCGCCCGGTCTGCGGGCTGCGGCAGATCGGGCAGATCACCAGGCCCTCGGTGAGGTCGGGGAAGCCCTGGGCGCCCGGCTGCTCCGCCGGGTGCACCGGCCCGCCGAACGGCGCGCCGCCGTGGCCGGGGTGCCCGGGTCCGCCGTGCGCCCCCGGGCCGCCGAGGCCGTCATGGCCGCCGTGCGCCCCCGGCGCGCCCGGGAGCGTGCCTGGCGGCGGCGGGATCGGCGGCGGCGGTGTCATCGGGAAGCCGCAGAAGTCGCACCAGTCCTCGGCCTGCGACTCGTGCCCCCTCGGGCAGATCGGCATCAGGTCCCCCCTCGATTTCCAGCCAGCTGGGGCAGCGTCCGGCCGGGCCGCGGCCCGACCGGTACTTCAGCGGTCACTTCTTCACACGGACGGTTTTGGTCGACCGGGTCTCGAGGGTCATCGAGTCGGCCTCACTCACATTCTTACGGAACCGAACCGTACCCTCCTTCGGGTCGACCACGTCCACCACCTTCTGCAGCAGCTTGAACGTGCCTTCGTTCCCGGTCGCGTGGGCGATCCGGACGGCGGCGCCGAGCTTGGCGGTGGCGCGGTCGACGTCCCCGGCGCGATGCGCCTCCAGGCCCTCCTGGATCGACGAGGCCAGCTCGGCCTGCCCGGTGTAGTGGGCGACCTGCGGGCTGATCCGGGTGGACGAGGCGAGGTCGTCCGTCCAGACCGCCTTGACCAGGCCCTGCGACAGCACCTCGGGGGTGTTGCCGGTCTGCGGCGGCAGGACGAGGCTGATCCGGGCGGCGAGCATCTCGTTGCCGACGGCGGCGGCCGGGACCTCCACGCAGACGTGGTAGTCGCGGCTCTCGTCGCCCCAGGAGCCGGTCGGGTAGTCGCCGGCGCGCGGGCCGGCCTCGGTGCGGCGGCCGGTGAGGTCCTCCACGGTGGGGGCGACCTGCTTGACGAAGGTGACCACGGCGTTGGCCGGCGTCCAGATCCGCAGCGCGACGTCGGCGACCTGCTTGCCCATGGCCCCTTCCATCATGGAGCGGAAGTCCTCGGCGAGGCCGGACGGTTCGGCGACGATGTCGACGGTGCCGAGCAGTGCGGAGGAGATCTTGCGCAGCTCGTCCACCCGCCAGTCGGTGCCCACCCCGCGGCAGTCGGCGGTGAAGTGGCCGGAGACCCGCTCGATGACGCGCTCCAGGTCGGCCGCCGACTCGTGCTCGTTCTTGCCGTCGGTGAGCAGGATGGCGTGCCGGATGGCGATGTCGCGGCGGGTGAGGAAGAGCGAGTCCGCCTTGGCGAGCCAGGTGCCCATCGCGGTGCCGCCGGCCGCGCTGAGCCGGCGCAGCGCCTCCTTGGCCTGGGCCCGGGTGGCCGCCGAGGCGACCGCGAGGGTGCCGTCGCCGGGGTAGATGTCGCGGGCCTCGTGGGTGCCGGCCACCACCGCGAAGGCGACGCCGTCGCGGACGGTGTCGATGGCGGCGGCGGTGGCCTCCCGGGCGCCGCGCATCTTGCTGGCCGGGTAGTCCATCGAGCCGGAGCAGTCCACCATGATCACCACGGCGGCGGAGTGCGCTCCCGCGTCCAGCGGCCCGCTGTCGGTCACGCCGAGCGGGCGGCCGCCGGAGGTGCCGCCGCCGGTCGCGGTGACGGTGACGATGGCGTTCACCTCGCGGGCGCCGTCGGCGAGGAACGCGTTCTGGAAGATGTCCACGTCGAACCTGGGCAGGTTCGGCTTAGCCAGTGTTGCCATGGGCCGGTGGCTCCCGTCGGGTGGTCGGATGGTGCGAACGGTCGGTGGGGCGGGCGGCGCGCGGGCGTCAGCCCAGCGGCGGGCGCGGCGGCCGGGGCGGGACGCCGGGCGGGCCGGGGGGAGCCGGCGGGACGGGCGGCAGGGGCGCGGCGGGCGAGCCGATCACCGGAAGGTCCGGCAGCGTCGGGTCGTGGTCCTCCTCGTCCGCCGGGCCGCCGGCGGGGCGGCCGGCCGGCCGGACCACGGGCAGGTCGACCGCGGTGGCGGTGCGCTCGTCCTCCGCGTCCGGCCGCCCCGCGCCGGCCAGCCCGGTGGGCGGGTCGATCGGCAGCACGGCGACGGTGATGTTGTCGTGCCCGCCGGCCGCGACGGCGAACTTCACCAGGGTGCGGGCGGCGGCGAGCGGCTCGGTCCGGGCGTCCTGGCGGACGTAGTGGGCGAGTTCGGTGGCGGCCTCGGCGTAGTTCCAGAGGCCGTCGGTGCAGATCAGCAGGACGCCGGGGACGTGCGGGGTGAAGTCCAGGGTGTGCGGGACGACCTCCTCGGCGTCCGCGCCGAGCCAGCCGGTGATGGCGTGGGCGCGCGGGTCCGCGTAGGCCTCGGCCTCGCCCATCAGCCCGGCCTCGACCATCCGGGCGGCCCAGGAGTCGTCCTGGGTGAGCCGGAACGGCTCGGCGGCGACCCGGTCGTCCGGGATCCAGTACGCCCGGGTGTCGCCGACCCAGCCGATGGTGACCCGGCCGCCGGAGGCTATCGCGCTGACGTAGGTGCAGGCCGGGGCGTTGAGGTCGGGCCGGGCGGGCGAGCCGCCGTCCTCGGCGAGGGCGGCGACGGCGGCGGCCGCGTCGGCGATCGCCCCGCGCATCGCGGCGTCGGGGTCGCGGCCGGCCTCCAGCGCGGTCAGCAGCGACTCGGACGCGGCGTCGACGGCGGTCTCGGAGGCCTGGTCGGGCCGGTCGGAGGAGGAGACCCCGTCGCAGACCACGGCCACCACGACCGGCTCGCCGCCGGGCAGCGAGGTGGCGGCGACGGTGAACGAGTCCTCGTTGCGGTGGTGGCGCAGGCCCCGGTCACTGACTCCGGCGACGCCCCCGAGGGCCTTCTCCATGTGGTCGCGCGGACGCGGCTGGGCGCCGCCGCAGGCCTCGCAGTAGCCGTCGGAGGTGACCTGCGGCAGGCCGCAGTGGACGCACCCGGGCCCGCCCTGCGCGGGCACCGCGGACCCGGGCGCGGGGGCGGGCACCACCGGTACCGGGACGGTCGGCGCGTGGTCCGGTGCGCCGGCGCCCTGCGCGGCGGACCAGCTCGGGGGCATCGCGCCCGGAGCCGGCCGGCCGCTCCGGCTCGCCCCGCAGGAGCCGCAATAGGCGTCCTCCTGGTCCAGCGGCTCGGAACAGCTCTGGCACACGGTCTGCTGCGGCATTGGCTACACCCACGTCCTGGGGCGGGCACGGTTGGCCCGCTCCACCATCTCGATCCTGATCTCGGCCCGGTCGGCCAACCGGGCGAGTACCCGGTAGGACTGCTCCAGCGCGAGCCGCAGTTCCCGTTCGGCGGGCGGCCGTCCGAGGACGGTGACCTCGCCGGTCGTCGGAGTTCCGCCGGTCCCGCCCGCAGTGCCTGTCCCGCCGGCGATGGCGGTCCCGCCCGCGCCGCCCACCGCGCCGGTGCCGCCGGGCGAGCCGGCCGTCACCCAGCCGAGTGCGGCGTCGAGCACCTCGACGGAGAGCTCCTCGCGGGTCCGGTCGTCCAGGTGCAGGGCGGTCAGCTGCTCGGAGCACGCGCCGAGGTCGGCGCCGAGCGGGTCGGTGGCGGGCCGTTCGCGCAGCCGGGCCCGGACGGCGGCGATCCGGGCGGCGGTGAACTGGCTGGAGGTGGCGGGCACCGACTCCAGCACCCGGACGGCGCCGGGCCGGTCCCCGTCGGCGAGGAGGACCCGGGCGAGGCCGAAGGCGGCGCTGAGGTAGGCCTGGTCGGTGGTCCACACGAGGCGGTAGAGCTCGGCCGCGTCGCCGCCGTCGCCGAGCAGCTCGGCGCAGATGGCGAGGGCGAGCTTGGGGGCGCTCTCGCCGGGGAAGGCGTCGTAGACGGCGTCGAAGGCCTCGGCCGCGGCGCGCAGCTTCGTCTCGTCGGGGCTGTCGGGGGTGCCGGTGAGGGAGTCGACCAGGGCGGCGAGGCCGCGGTACCAGACCACCCGCCAGTCGTCCGGGTGGTCCTTCTCCAGGGCGGTCAGAGCCCGGTCGGCGTCGGCGCGGCCGCGCAGTTCGAGGTGGGCGCGCAGTTCGCGCAGCCGGCGTTCGGCGGAGTCGGCGGGGGCGCCGGCCAGCGCGGCGAGTGCCTCCGCCGGGTCGGCGGCCAGCAGGGTGGCCAGGAAGCCCGCGTTCGGGTCGCCCGGGTCGACCCGGGGGACGGGCAGGGCCAGGGCGGCGGCGGCCGGGTCCAGCCGGGCCACCAGCAGCTCGCCGCGCTGGACCGTCGGGAGCACCAACTCGTTGTCGACCACCCGCAGTTCCGGGCCGAACAGGGTGGAGAGGGCGGGTCGGGGCCGCTGGTCCTGGAGCGCCAGCACCTCGCGCAGCACGCCGGTGAGCTGGTCGGCCATCTCCTCGGCGGAACCGAAGCGGCGGGCCGGGTCCGGGTCGGTGGCGCGGACCAGGAAGCGGTAGTACGACTCGTACTCGGCGAAGGCCGGTACCAGCTCCGGCCCGGGCAGGCTGTCGCGGTAGGTGGTGCTGTAGCCCTGGAAGTCGAAGGTGAGCACGGCCAGGGTGCGGGCCACCGTGTAGAGGTCGGAGGCGGGGGAGGGGCCGTCGGTGGCGATCTCCGGTGCCTGGTAGCCGATGGTGCCGTAGATCGGGCCGTCGTCGTCGAGCCGGCGGACGGCGCCCATGTCGATGATCTTGAGCGCGTCGCCGCTCTGGATCACGTTGTCGATCTTGAAGTCGCAGTAGACCAGGCCCCGGCCGTGCAGGTACCCGAGCGCCGGCAGCGCCTCCAGCGCGTACGCGATGCCCTGCTCCACCGGCAGCGGCAGCCGCCGGCCGTCCGGCGTCCGGCGCTCGTTGGCGATCTCCTTGAGCGACTTGCCGCCGACGTACTCCATCACGATGTAGCCGTCGGTGGAGCCGGTGCGCAGGTCCGGGTGCTCGGCGAAGTTGATGATGCGGACGATGTTGGGGTGGTCCACCTCGGCGAGGAAGCGCCGCTCGGCGACGGCCACCGCGAGCGCGTCCTCGTCGCCGGTGTCCAGCAGGCCCTTGAGGACCACCCACTTGTCGTTGACCCGCCGGTCCACCGCCAGGTAGATCCAGCCGAGCCCGCCGTGCGCCAGGCAGCCGACCACCTCGTACTGCCCGCCGACGAGGTCCCCCCGGCGGAGCTTGGGCGTGAACGAGTACGGCGTGCCGCACTTGGTGCAGAAGCCGTCGGGGCGCCCCGGCCGGCCGTTCTTCTCCCGGCCCACCGGGGTCTCGCACTTGGAGCAGAACCGCTTGCGCTCCGGCACCTCCGGGTTGGCCAGCACCGCCTGCGCCGGGTCGGCCGCCGGTACGGTCGGCACCGTCACCAGGCCGGCGCCGAGCCGGTGGCGGGTGCCCGCGCTGACGCTGCCCCGGCTGCTGCGCACCGAGACCGAACGGCCGCTGCCGGTCCGGGTGGAGCGGTGCGAGCGGGACCGGCCGGACATCGAGCGGGACGAGCCGGTGCGGGTGGAGCGCGCCGAGTCGGGGTCGACCCGGGCGGACGGCACGTAGGGCTGGGTCAGCCCGGTGTCACCGTCGGGGGCGGTCAGGCCGCACTCGTCGCAGTAGCCGTCGTCGTCGATGGTGCCGGAGCACTCCCGGGGGCAGGGCGAACCGGGGCCCGCCGCGGCGGTCCGCACCGGGGAGCCGCCCGCCGGGGAGGTACCCGCCGGGGAGGTGCCCGTGGGGGAGGCGCCCGTGGACGGGCCGCCCGTCGAGGAGGTGCTCGCCGGAGCGAGCCCGCACTCGTCGCAGTAACCGTCCGGGTCGATCGTCCCGTTGCCGGTGCACTCCTGCCGTACGCACGCCTGCGCCATGAAACTAGCCCCCCAGTCCCTGTTCCTGTGTCCGTCCGTCGACCGGCCCGCCGCCGGGCGGTTCGGCCTGCGCCGCCGGCCGCAGCGACTGCTGGAAGCGGGCCACGGCGCCCGCCGCCGCCCGCAGGTCGCAGGGCGCGCTCCAGAGCAGCCAGCGCGCCTTCTCGTACCGCTCGATCACTTCCGGGTCCTCGGCCACCCGCAGCCGGGCCGCCATCGCCTTGTACGCGTCCAGGCGCCCCCGCAGCTCGGCCCGGACGGCCAGCGGCTGGGTCACCTCGGTCAGCGACTGCCGGGCCCGGCCCAGTTCCTTGGCGGCCGCGTCCTCCAACGCGTCCAGCAGCGGCGCCAGCCGGTGCCACTGCCCGCTCTGGCGCAACTCCAGGGCCAGCACGATCCGTTCGCGCAGCGCCGAGGCCGGCCCCGGCACGGCCGGCACCTCAGTGGCGGCTATCTTCGCCAGCACCTCGCCGCGCGCCCGGCGGGCCTCCGCCAGCGTGGCGTCGGCCCGTTGCAGCAGGTCGCCGACGCCCTGGAGCCGTTCCTCCGCGTCGTCGCGCAGCCGCAGCAGGTCCTCCAGCTCCACCCGGACGCCGTCCAGGGCCCGGCCGGCCCGGTCGAAGCGTTCGGTGTCCACCACGCCGGCCGGCGTGGCGAGCGCGGTGCCGTCGGGGCGGGTGCCGCGCTGGGCCGGTACCCGGGCGGGTCGCCAGAGCGCCAGCGGGTCGCTGCGCACCTCGGTCCGCAGCTCCGTCAGATCGGCTTCGAGCCCGGCCAGGTCGTCGCCGAGCGGGTGGTTGCCGGTGTGCACGCCGAGCGAGGCGGCCAGCGTCTGCACCCGGCGCAGTTCGGCCAGCAGCAGGTCGATCCGGGCCGGCAGTGCCGACCAGACGGCGTCGGCGGCGCTCACCACCTCCAGCACGGTGGCGTACCAGGAGTTCATCCTGGTCATCAGGTCGTCCAGGCTGACCCGCTCGACCAGCTTGGCGGGTGCGCCGAGCAGGTGCGGGCCGTCCGGCACCGCGCCGCCGGGCACGGTGACCGCCTCGCCGGTCAGCAGCTCGCTCAGCTCGGCGAGTTCGGCCGCGCCCGGCCTGGTCCGGCGGGCGCGTACCGCGCGGGCCGAGGCCAGTGCCTCCGAGTAGCGGTCGAACAGTGCCCAGAGCAGCGGCAGGCCCTGCCCGGCGACGGACCAGCGCTCCTGGGTGCGCCCGGTCAGTTCGGCGCCGTCGAGCAGCCGCAGGCCCGGGTGGTCCTGGAGCGAGAGCAGTGCCGCCTCGACCGCGTCGCGGTCCGCGCCGAGGCGCGCCAGCGCACGGTCCACCTCCTCCCGGCTCAGCACCGGGCCAGCGGAAGCTGCCAACGCCCTCTCTCCGTTCTCTGTTTCCCTGTCCTGGATCGATCCGCCCCGACCCTAGCCTGTGGCCACCGGCCCGGAGCCGGCCCGGGCGTCGGGCGGCCGTCGGGCGGGCCGCCCGGTGCCGCGCCGACCGATGCCGGGCCGGTCGGCGCGCCGGTCAACGCTGCATCGGCCAGTAGTGCTCGGCGTCGCTCAGCATGTACGGCTTGAGCCAGCGGTCGTACGCCGCCCGCCAGGCGCCGCTCGCGTGGTAGTCGGCGAGCACCTGGTTCACCCGGGCCGTGAGGTCCGGGCTGTTCTTGAGCATCGCGATGCCCATCACCGCGGGCCGGACCTCGCCGTCCACCAGCCGGACGGTCTGGTCCTGGGCGGCCTGGCTGGCCGCGAGGCCGTCGTCGGTCATGGTCGCGTCGACCTTGCCGAGCTGCATCAGGACCAGGCAGTCCAGGTGGTTCTCCACCGAGACGATCTTCCCGACCTTCGGACGGGCCTTCAGCTCGTCCTCGGCCGAGGAACTCGTCGCCGCGCAGACGGTCTTGCCGTCCACCGCCTCGTCGATGGTCCTCGCCGGGGACGCCTTGGGCACCACGACCCGCTGGCTGGTGTTGAAGTACGGCTTGGAGAAGGCGACCTGCTGGAGCCGGTCGCAGGTGATGGTCATGGTCCGGACGATCAGGTCGACCCGGCCCTCCTGGACGAACTTGACCCGCTCGGCGGTCGGGACCGCCTTGAGGGTCACCTTGTCCGGGTCGCCCATGACGGCGGTGCCGATCGCCCGGGCGAGGTCGATGTCGAAGCCCTCGATCTGGCCCGTGTTGGGGTTGCGGGAGCCCCAGCGGAAGCTGTTCTGGTCGACGCCGATCACCAGGCTGCGCTTGGCCTTGATGGCCTTCACCGCCGGGCCGTCCTCGCTGCTCGCCGGCACGCTCTGGTAGACGTCGCAGTCGTTGCCGGCCTGCTCCTGCTCCTGCTCCTGCTGCGGTGCCTGCGCCGGCCGCACCGTCGCGGCGGCCGGCAGGACGGCGCCCTGCGGGCCGCCCGCGCCGAGCACCGCCGCGCAGCACGCCGCCAGCGCCACCGCCGTCACCGACCGGGCCCGTACCGTTGTCCTGCTCATCGTGTCCCGTCCCCCCTCTACCGGTACTCGGCCAGTCGCCGGCCGAGGCCGCGGACCGCCGCGGCGGCCGCCACCAGGGTCAGCACCGCGACCGCGGCGGCGGCGGTGCGCAGGTCACCGTCGGTGCCCTCGGCGGCCCGCTTGAACTGCTGCAGCTCGGTCTCGGCGGCCTGGCCCAGCCGCTGGTCGGCGGCGTTGAACGAGGCGTCGGCGCTCTTCGCCACGTCCGCCTCCCGGACGGTCACCGTGGCGTCCAGCGCGGCCTGGTAGTCCGCGTCGACGTTCTCCAGCTTGCTCGCCGTGAGGTGCCGCTCGCGCCACTGCTGGTAGTACAGCTGCGCCTCGGTGATGGCGAGTCGGGCGTCCGCCGGGGCCAGCCGCAGGGCGTCCGGCAGGGTGCCGGCGTACCGGCCGGCCGGGGCGTCGGAGGCGGACAGGTGCTCGGTGGTCTTCGACCAGAGGTCCGCGTACTGGGTGCTGGAACCGCGGGCGACGAAGTGCAGGTTCTCCGCCAGCCGGGCGGTCAGGACGTCGACCCGGGCGGCGTTGAGCGCCCGCAGCGGGGCGGCGCCCCGGGACTCGCTGGTGTGCAGCGCGGAGTTCGCGCCCGTCCCCACCACCGTCAGCCAGAGCACGGCGGACAGGACGGCGGCCGTCGCGCCGACCAGCCCGATGTTGAACACCCGGTTGGTCCGCCGGTACAGCGTCACCTGCACCTGGAGCAGCGCCGCGAGTGCCAGCACGCCCAGGCCGTACGCGGCCCACGGGACGGCCTCGGCCTCGGCGTAGTCGTCCGCCAGCGCCTGGTTCTCGGCGGCGCTGAGCTGGGCGGCGGCCGGCAGCAGCACGGTGCGCATCTGGTCCGAGGCGTACCGCAGGTAGGCGCCGCCGAGCGGGAAGCCCTGGCGGTTGTCGGCCCGCGCGTTCTCCACCAGCCCGGCGTACACGGGTACCTGCTGGTTGAGCGTGGCGAGCCAGCCCTGGGCGGGGGAGGAGGTGGTGGTCCGCGCCGCCGCCTCGGCGATCAGCCGGGACGCCGTCGCGAGGTCCTGCTCGTAGCGCTCCCGGACGGCCTTCGGCTCGGCGCCCGCCAGCAGGAAGCCGGTGGCCGCCGTGGTGTCGGCGTCGGCCAGCGAGCGCTGGATGTCGGCGGCCGCCTGGCTCAGCGGCTGGCTGTAGGAGACCACCCGCTCCGCGGCCTGCGCACGGGAGTTGACCTGCCAGGCGGTGAGCGCGCCGAAGGCCACGGTGAGCACCGCCAGCAGTGCCCCGGCCAGCCGCAGCCGGCCCGGTGCCGTCCGGGTGGCCCGGCTCAGCCGGCCGAG
Source organism: Kitasatospora sp. NPDC058218 (assembly GCF_042882445.1). NCBI lineage: Bacteria > Bacillati > Actinomycetota > Actinomycetes > Kitasatosporales > Streptomycetaceae > Kitasatospora > Kitasatospora sp. NPDC058218. The sequence goes on from NZ_JBHVWC010000036.1 coordinate 38,832, forward strand.
CGGGTCGGCACGCCTGACCGCGGCCGTGCCGCCGGGCCGCGCCGGCGCCACCGTGCGGGGCCTCTCCGTACGTACTGGTGTCGCCACCGGCCTCACCCTCCCCTGTGGCCGGCTCCGTCGTCCGGGGCACGGCCGTTGCCAGCAGTATGGCCGTCACTCCCCGCGGCCACACCCGACTTGCGCCGATCTTGAGCATCGGCGGGCCCGGTCCTCGGGCCCGCTCCGCGGGCATCGTTGCGATCACTGGTGCCGGTGCCGCCGAGTCCCGTCCGGGCCCGCCCGCTCCGGCTGAGGGGCGGGTGGCGATCGGGTCGACGCGGGATGCACCCTATGCGGTTCCCCGGACAGCCGGAGGGGAGGGGTCCGGTTGTGCCGTCCCGGTCTCCGGTAGGGCCGTCCGTACCATGGCGGCATGCGACTTCTGGGAACGATCTCCGCCGACCGCCCGCTGCTCGTCGTCGCCGTCCGGGAGGAGGCGGCGTACCTGGGCGACCGGCTTCCGGTCCTGCTGACCGGCATCGGCAAGGTCAACGCGACCGCTGCGCTGGCGACCGTCCTCGCCTCCGGCGAGCACCCCAGCGAGGTGGTCAACCTCGGTACCGCCGGCGCCCTGCGCCCCGGCTGGGAGGGCACCCACACGGTCGTCCAGGTGATCCAGCACGACCTCGACAGCCCCGCCCTGCTGGAGCTCACCGGCCGCACCTACGGTGCTCCGCTGATGGTGGGCAAGGGCGACGGCCCGGTGCTGGCCACCGGGGACCTCTTCGTCTCCGGCGCGGCCGCCCGTGACCGCCTCGCCGAGCACGCGGACCTCGTCGACATGGAGGGCTACGCCGTCGCCACCGTCGCCCACCGGGCCGGGCTGCCCGTGCGCCTGGTGAAGCACGTCAGCGACGAGGCCGGCGAGGGCGCCGCGCACACCTGGCGCGAGTCCGTCGACGACTGCGCCCGCCACCTCGCGGACTGGGTCCACCACCAGGGGTGGTGACGGTCCGTCATGACGATCTAGGGTGGCCGGCATGACCGAGAACACCACCGAGAACACCGTCGCGCGCGAGCGCACCGACGTTCGCCCGCCCGGCATCGCCGCGGACGAGCCGACCACCCTGCTGACCTTCCTCGACTACCTGCGCGAGGCCGTCATCGGCAAGACCGACGGCCTCGCGGACGAGGAGGCCCGCCGCCCCGGCGTCGCCTCCGGCACCAGTCTGCTCTGGCTGGTCCGGCACCTCACCGCGGTCGAACTCAACTGGTTCGTCTGGGCCTACCGGGGCGAGGGCGGCGAGCCGTGGGACGACGACGCGCCCTCGCCCGGGGACGAGACGGTGGCCGGGTCGGTCGCCGCCTACCGGGCCGCGATCGCCCGCGCCAACGAGGTGATCGCCGCCGCGTCCGGCCACCTCGACCGCCCCGGCGTCCGCTCGCTGCGCCCCAACGCCGAGGCTCCGTCGATGCGTTGGCTGCTGGTCCACATGATCGAGGAGACCGGCCGGCACGCCGGTCACGCCGACATCATCCGGGAACAGCTGGACGGTGCGACCGGCCGGTAGTGGGGGGCGGGTTCGTCCGGGCCTGACGGGCAGTGGAATACTCCCCCGCGCACCACGGCGCCGCCTCGGCGGCGCCGCGCGTTTTTCACACAGGGGGATTCAGAAGTTCATGTCACCATCACGTAGAACCACGCGTTCCGCTCGGGCCGTCCTCGGGGCGTCGGTCCTCGCGCTCACCCTGCTCGGCACCTCGGCGTGCGGGCCGGACAACAGCTCGGCCGACGCCGCCGTGGCGGCGGGCGCGCCCGATCTCGGCCTCCCGTCCAACCTCGACGACCTGAAGAAGTGGAAGTTCGAGGACTGGGAGAAGTGGGCGAAGGACTACGCCCTCCCGGCCGCCACCAAGGGTTTCTGGACGCTGGAGAAGCTGCTCCAGGCCAAGCCGAACGAGCCGATCGCGCCGCCGGCCCCGCAGCCCGCGGGCACCCAGCCGCCGGCCCAGCCGTCGGCCCCCGGGGCTCCCACCTCGGCGCCGGGCACCAAGCCGCCGGCCGGCCAGCCCACCCTGCCGGGTCACCCGACCACGCCGGCCGCGCCGAAGCCGTCCAGCACCCAGCAGCCGGCCTCGCAGGCCCCGGCGCCGCCGAAGCAGCCCTCGCAGCCGCCCGCGGCGACGCAGCAGCCTTCGCAGGCACCGGCCCAGCCGTCGCAGCCGGGTCAGCCGCCCGCGCAGCCCTCGCAGCCGGGTCAGCCGCCCGCCCAGCCGCCCGCGCAGCCGGCCGACAACGGCAACGACCCGCTGCCGAAGACCGTCAACGCCCAGGCCGTGCAGCACCCGTACACCAAGGTCGCCGTGCACGGGAAACTGTTCGCCGACGAGCCGGGCGCCGCGGCCGGTGCCGCCGGCGGCCTGAACCACTCGCAGTGCTCCGCGACCGTGGTGGCCGACCCGGCCCACCCCGGCAAGAGCAACCTGGTCTGGACGGCGGGCCACTGCGTCCACCAGGGCAAGGGCGGCGGCTTCTACAGCAACATCACCTTCATCCCGGCCTTCAACAGCAGCGCCGCGCTGAGCGGTGGCAAGCAGGCGGACGAGTCCCAGTACGCGCCGTTCGGCGTCTGGGGCGCGACGCAGGCCGTGACCTCCCCGCAGTGGAAGGCGGAGGGCGGCAAGACCGGTGACGCGTCCACGCACTACGACTTCGCGGTCGTCCGGGTGAAGCCCGCGGACGGCGCGAAGTCGCTGGAGGAGACGGTCGGGGGTGCGGTCCCGGTCTGGTTCAACGCCCCGCGCGACCAGCTGAACGTCACCGAGTTCGGCTACCCGGCCGCCCCGCCGTTCGACGGCATGGAGCTGAACCGCTGCGAGAGCGGCAAGCCGGGCCGCCTGTCGTACGAGCCCACGCGCCCGCCGATGCTGGTCATCGGCTGCACCATGACCGCCGGCTCCAGCGGCGGCGGCTGGCTGGCCGTCAAGGACGGCAAGCCGGCGCTGGTCAGCAACGTCTCGGTCGGGAAGCACACCGGCGACCCGATGTACCAGGCCGGCCCGTACCTGGACGACGTCGCCGCCGGGGCGTACGACTTCCTCTCCAAGAAGGGCTGAGCCCTCCGCCGGTACCGGCCGCCCCCGCACGACGCCGGCGGGGGCGGCCGTTGCCGTCGGGCCCCGGGTTCCGTCGGCCCCCGGTCGCGGTCACGCCCCGAACGCCGCCAGGTCGAGCCAGGCCAGCCGCTCCGGGTCGACCAGCACGTCGATGGCGACGATCGTGCCGTCCACCACGGTGAACGCCATGATCGAGACCGGCTTGCCGTTGGCGCCGACCACCACCACGCCGGCGGCGCCGTTGATCAGCGCCGGGCGGACGAACGGCGCCAGCGAGCGGAACATGACCGCCTGGCCCGCCACCGTCGCGGCACCCGTGAGCACCACGTTCTGGCGGGCCCGCAGGGCCCCGCCGTCCGAGCGCAGCACCACGTCGGGGTCGAGCACCGCGAGCAGCGCGTCCAGGTCGCCGGTCCGGGTGGCGGCGAAGAACGCGTCGACGGCCGCCCGCTGGCGGGCGAGGTCCCGGTCGGGCGCCGGGGCCTGCCCCTGGACCTTGCGGCGGGCGCGACTGGCCAGCTGCCGGGTGGCGGCCGCGGTCTTCTCGACCAGCGGGGCGATCTCCTCGAACGGCACCGCGAACAGGTCGTGCAGCACGAACGCGACCCGCTCGGCCGGTGACAGCTGCGCCAGCACGACCATCAGCGCCAGCCCGACCGAGTCGGCCAGCAGCACCTCCTGCTCCGGGTCGACCACGCCCTCCCGGCCGAGCACCGGATCCGGGAACCGGGACTCCAACGGGTCCTCGCGCCGCTGCTCGCGCGAGCGCAGCAGGTTCAGGCAGACCCGCCCCACCACCGTGGTCAGCCATCCGCCGAGGTTCTCGACCTCGCGGGTGTCGGTGCGGTCGTACCGCAGCCAGGTCTCCTGGACGGCGTCGTCGGCCTCGCTGATCGAGCCGAGCATCCGGTACGCCACGGCGCGCAGGTGCGGCCGGTGCTCCTCGAAGCGCGTGGTCGGCACAGATTTCTCGTCCACCGTGTCACATTCCTTCGTCGCCGCGGGTCATAGCTGCAGAACCACGAAACCTAACGGCTGCGACTGGAAGATCAACATCCGGCCCGGGCGAATCGGAGGCGATCATGACGAACTCCCCGCTCCTCGTGACGGGCGGCACCGGCACCCTCGGCGGGCACGTCCTGCCGCTGCTGCGCGCGGCCGGCCGTGACGTCCGGGTGCTCACCCGCGGCGCACGCCCGGACGCGGACGGCGTCCGCTTCGTGACCGGCGACCTGCTCAAGGACGAGGGCACCGAGGAGGCGGTGGACGGCGTCGGGACGGTGCTGCACCTCGCGGGCGGAGCCAAGGGCGACGACGTGGCCACCCGGCACCTGGTGCGGGCCGCGCAACGTGCCGGGGTGCGGCACCTGGTGTACATCTCGGTCGTCGGGGCGGACCGGCTCCCGCTCGGCTACTTCCGCTCCAAGCTGGGCGCCGAGCAGGCGGTCGCCGACTCCGGCCTGCCGTACAGCATGCTGCGCGCCGCGCAGTTCCACGACCTCGCGCTGAAGGTGGCGGCCGGCATGGGCAGGCTGCCGGTGGTGCCGGCGCCGGGCGGGCTCCGGTGGCAGCCGGTCGACTCCCGGGACGTGGCGGCCCGGCTGGTGGAGCTGGCGCTGGACGAGCCGGCCGGTCTCGTCCCCGACCTGGTCGGGCCGGCCGTGTACCCGCTGTCCGAGCTGGTCCGGGGCTATCTGAAGGCGCGCGGCAGGAGCCGGCCGGCGCTGCCGGTCCGCGTCCCCGGCAAGGTCGGCCGCGCCTACCGGGCCGGCGACAACCTGACCGTCGCGGGTGCCGAGCAGGGCGGGCGGACCTGGGAGGCCTTCCTGGCCGAGCGGGTTGGGTGACGGGCGGTCGGGGCGTGGCCCGGGCGTGGCCCGGGCGTGGTCGGGGCGGTCCGGGTGGTGTCGGTGCGGGCCCCTAGATTGGCGGGCATGACGCACTCACTCCTCGCCGCCGTCCGGGACAGCGCCGTCGCCGCCGACTTCCTGCTCTGGCCGGGCGACTTCGACCTCGACCGCGCCGAGCACGTGGAGGAGGTCGTGCTGGCGTCGGGCGAGCCCTTGGAGCCGATCGCCGGGGACGGCGCGGGCGGCACCTTCTTCTTCTGCGGCGCCGGCGGCGAGGAGCGGCCGGTCCTCTACGCCGACTCCGAGGGCGGCGCCGCGCTGGTGGCGATCGGCCTGCCGGAGCTGGTCCGGCTGCTGCTGACCGTCCCGTGGTGGCGGGACTGCACGGGCTTCACCGCCGAGGAGAGTGCCGAGGCGGCCGAGCAGTACCTGGAGGACGAGCCCGGTCTGCTCGCCGACCGGGACGCGGCGGCGGCCGCCCTCGGGATCGAACTGCCCACCGAGGCGGAGGCGTTGGCCCGCCTCCACGCGGTGGCCACCGGGCCGGGGCAGGGCGTCGTCCTGCTCAACGCGGTGGAGCGGACGGCCTATGACGCGCTGATCCGCTGACCTGCTGGCCCGGCGGTCGGCCGGTCAGCCCACCGCCGCCGCCGACCGGTCGGCCGTCGCCGCCGTCAGGACGGCGGCGGTGGTGACCACCTTCGCGAACCGCATCGCGTGCAGCACCGTCGCGGTGGCACGGGCGAGTTCGGCGGCCGGGACGGTCACGCCGTCCGGGCCGACCATGTCGAAGGTGTGCATGGCATCGGTCGGGAAGATCGCGTCGTACCCGAGGTTGCCCGCCATCCGCGCCGTCGTCTCGTTGCACACATTGGTCATGATCCCGACGATCACCACCTGCCGGGCACCCCGTTCCCGGAGCCAGGCGTGCAGGTCGGGGGTGCCGTAGAAGGCGCTGTTCACCGGCTTGGTGATGTGCAGGTCCGCCCGCACCTGCGCGACCACGTCCTTCAACTCATACCCCGCGGTGCCCGGCACCAGCGGACCCGCCTGCGAGGCGTGCTGCACCACCACGACCGGGCGCCCGGTGTCCTGCCAGGTGTCGATCAGCTCGCCGATCCGCTGCTCGGCCTCCGGGTTGTCCCGCGGGCCCCAGAACGCGTGGTCCTCGAAGCCCTTCTGGACGTCGATGACGACGAGTACGGCGTCGGGGTCGATGGTCAGCGGGGCGTCGAATGCTTCGGTGTTCGTCATGCGTCCATCGTGCTCGCGCCCGAGCGCCCTTCGTGAGGGGCGCTGCCGCCACCCATCGATCGATTCCTGCCAGCGCCGCCGGCGCCCGGGAACGGGGTCAGGGCGCCAGTACCTCGTCGAGCCGGGCGCCCCGCGCGGCCAGGTCGGCGACGGCCAGCGGCTGCGCCAGGTCGGGCGCGAAGCCGGCGACGGCTGCCCGGCACTCCTCGGTGAAGTGCACGGTGCCGTCCTCGTCGACGCGTTCGACCCCGTCGCGCCGGCCGACCCGCTCGTTGTACGCGACGGCCTCGGCCGGGTCGAGCCCCGGCGGCAGGTCCAGCGTCACCCGTCCGTCCGCGATGCGCACGGGGTACCCGCCGGGCAGGCCGTTCGGGGCGGGCACCGACCACCGCAGCGGCGCTCCGCCGGGCAGCAGCGCCTCCAGCACGGGCAGCGCGGACGCCACCGTGACGGGGTTGTAGCGGGCTCCCGGGGCCAGAGCGGGGGCCCGGTAGGCGCAGGCGTCCTCGCGCCGGCCCTCCTCCCCGAGGAAGACCCGGCAGCGGTCGCCGGGGTCGGCGGGCTCCCGCGACTGCATGACGTCGAAGACCTGGGCGTGCTGCGCCAGCACGCGGATCAGCGGGAGATCGCCCTCGGGCCGGGCCGCGCGCAGCGCCGCGCGGGCCCGCAGGAGCACCATGCCGGCGTTGCCGAGGCCGAGTGTGGGGGCGAGTCCGAGGCGTTCCAGCACCGGCCCGGTCACGTCCGGGAAGGACAGGTTGGCCACCGGTCCGGTCCATCCGGCCTCCCGGACGGCCCTCATCACCGCGAGCACGACGGGCAGTTGGTAGGGCAGCCGCAACCCCAGCCCGGCGGCGAGCACCCCGCGCACCCGGGGGTCGTCCCGGCCCGCCAGCGCCCACGGGCCCTGGAGCGCGGCGCACTGGACGACGAGGTCGGGGCGGGTGCGCCGCAGCAGGTCCGCGATGTCGTCCTGTCGCAGGGCATCGAGGCGCACCGGTTCCACCAGGCAGTCGGCCGTGGCGGCGACGGTCGTGGCGGTCTCCTCGACCCCGGCCAGGGAGCGTCCGGCCAGGATCAGCCGCCGGACCCGGCCGCCGGCCGCGAGGCCCAGGGCGAGCCGCTGTCCCACGTCACCGACACCGATGATCAGTACTGTGCTCATCGCGCGACCGTACCCGCAACTGCCCCCGGTCCGGGGCCGGTTCCTCGAACTCCTGTGCTGCGGGGCCGCCCGGTGGCCGGTCCGGGTCCGGTCCGGGCGGACGCGGTCCGGGGGTGCGTCGCTAGATTTCTGCCATGCGGACTGTGGGTTGCCTGATCTTCGAGGGCGTGCGGGCGTTCGACTACGCGGTGATCGGCGAGGTGTGGTCGAACCGGGTCACCCGGCCCGGGCTGCCCCGTTTCGACCTGCGGGTCTGCGGGCCGCAGGGCGCCCGGGTGCGGCTCGGCGGCGGGCTGGAGCGGGTGCCGGACTTCGGCCTGGAGACGCTCCAGGAGTGCGACCTGGTCGTCGTCCCGGGGATGGAGCGGCTGCACGAGACGCTCGACCCGGCCGTGCTCGCCGCGCTGCGCGCCGCCCACGAGCGGGGCGTCACCGTCGCCTCGCTCTGCGCGGGTGCCTTCGTCCTCGCCGAGGCCGGTCTGCTGGACGGCCGGACCGCCACCACCCACTGGGCGCTCGCCGCCGAACTGGCCCGGCGCTTCCCGGCGGTGGACGTCCGCCCGGAGGTGCTCTTCACCGGCGAGGGCGGTCTCTGGACCTCCGCCGGGGTGGCGGCCGGGATCGACCTCTGCCTGCACCTGGTCCGCGCCGCGCACGGGCAGCAGGCCGCCGCCACCATCGCCCGCGCGATGGTCACCGCGCCCTTCCGGGCCGGCGGCCAGGCGCAGTTCATCCCCTCACCGGTCCCCGGGGGCTCCGGCGGCGACGACGCCCTGGCCCGCGTCCGCGCCGAGGTGCTGGGCGCGCTCGACACCCCGTGGACGGTCCGCCGGATGGCCGGGTTGGCGCTGATGTCGGAGCGCTCGTTCGCCCGCCGTTTCGTCGGCGCGACCGGCACGACGCCGCTGCGCTGGCTGCTGGAGCAACGCGTGCTCCTGGCCCAGCGGTTGCTGGAGGAGACGGACCTGCCGGTGGACACCGTCGCGGTCCGTTGCGGGTTCGGCGCGGCGGTCTCGCTGCGGCCCGCCTTCGTCGCCCGGGTCGGCGTCGCCCCGCGCGAGTACCGCCGGACCTTCCGGGGGCGCGCGGAGGATCAGGGTGCACCCGGTGCACCCGGTGCACCCGGGGCGGTCGGTGCACCCGGGGCGGTCGGGCCGATGCGGGAGGTCAGCCCGTCCAGCAGGTTGGCCAGGCCGAACTCGAACAGGGTGTCCAGGTCCAGGTCGTAGCCGCCGGGGAGGTCGGCCATCAGCCGGCTGAACACCGGGAAGCGGCCGGAGTCGACGAGCGCGCCCATGGCGGGGAGCTGGCGGTCCATCCACTGGTCCTCGGTGACGCCGGTGGCTGCCAGGGTCTGGTCCTCGCGCTCCAGGTTGACGGCGATGCCCTCGATGTAGCTGTACAGCAGCACGTGGATGTCCAGCACGGCCGGGCCGGAGAGGCCGTGGCCGTCGAGCGCGGCGAGCGCCCACTCGGCGTGCGTCATCAGGTTGGGCAGCAGCAGCGGCCGGGTGACGGGGCTGAGGTGCGCGAGCCAGGGGTGTCGGCGGAACAGCGCCCAGAGGGTCCGGGCGCCCAGCTCCAGGCGGGGCCGCCAGCCGGCGGGGGGTTCGGCCGGGTAGGAGGCCTCGCCGAAGGCCGCGTCGGCGGCCAGCAGGACGAGCTCCTCCTTGCTGGTGACGTAGCGGTACGGGGACATCGCGGACACCCCGAGCCGCCCGGCGACGGCGCGCATCGAGAGCGAGGGCAGCCCTTCGGCGTCGGCCAGTTCCAGGGCGGCCCGGACGATCCGCTCCCGGCTCAACTCGCCGTTGCCGTCGTCGTCATCGGCGGCGGGCGCTCGGCGCGGGGGCGCGGTGGCTGCGGTGGCTGCGGTGGCTGCGGTGGGCGCGGCCAGGGCGCCGGCCGGGGCGGTGCTGCCGCCGGCCACCACGGTGCCGACCCGCGACCGGGCCTCCACCAGCCCCTCCAGGCGCAGCACGGTCAGCGCCTTGGTGGCGGTGGCGAGGGCGACGCCCCAGTCCTGGGCGATCCGGCGGGTCGAGGGCACCCGCTCGCCGGGGGCGAGTTCTCCGGTGGCGATCCGCCGCCGGAGGTCGGCGGCGATGCGCTGGAAGGGCGGGTCGGTCTCCGTTGCCATGCTGTCGACTCCTCGGAAGATCTTTTTTGCCGGTGCCCGCTCTGTACTAGCTCAGACCCTACCGGCGCGAACGCCCGCCGGAGGACCCTCTGTCCTAGTACAGAAGCGACGGAACCCGCCTGTCGGGCCCTTGTAGAGCTCTGAATTTACGTCGTATATTCAGAGCGCTTACAGCGTACAGACACAGCCGACAGCCTAGCGGCAACGAACAGGGGAGCCCCTCATGAAGACCGTCCTCATCTCCGGCGGCGGCATCGCCGGAACCACGCTCGCCTTCTGGCTGCAGCGTCAGGGCTTCGCCCCGACCGTGGTGGAGCTCGCCCCCGCCCCGCGTCGCGGCGGCCAGGCCGTCGACATCCGCGGCGTCGCGCTCGACGTCGTCGACCGGATGGGGCTGACCGGACCGATTCGCGCCCTGCGCACCCGGATGCGCGGCATGTCCGTCCTCGACGCCGACGGCAACGAGGTGCACCGTTCCACCGAGGCGACCTACAGCAGCGGCCGGCTCGACAACGACGACGTGGAGCTGCTGCGCGAGGACCTCGTCGCCCTCCTGCACGAACACGTCGGCGGCGGCGTCGAGTTCGTCCACGGCGACACCGTCACCGAGCTCCGCGAGGACGAGCACGGCGTCCACGTCACGTTCGAGCACGGCCGCCCCCGCACCTTCGACCTGGTGGTCGGCGCGGACGGTCTGCACTCCAGGGTCCGCAAGCTGGCCTTCGGCCCGGAGGAGCGGTTCCTGCGTCACCTCGGCTCCCACGTCGCCATCTTCGGCGCGGACAACTTCCTCGGCCTGGAGGACTGGCAGGTCTGGCAGCGCGACGGCCACGCCGGCTACGGCATCTACCCGGTGCGCGGCAACAGCGAGTTGAGGATCACGTTCGGCTACGGGAGCGACGGGCCGGCCGAGCGCGACATGGAGGCGGCCAGGCGGCAGGTCGCCGAGCGGATGGGCGCCCTGCGCTGGGAGACGCCCCGGCTGCTGGCCGCGCTGGACCGGGCGCCCGACTTCTACGCCGACGTCATGGCCCAGGTCCACCTCGACCGCTGGTCCGCCGGCCGGACCGTCCTGCTCGGCGACGCCGGGTACTGCGCCTCACTGCTGTCCGGCCAGGGCACCAGCCTCGCACTGGTCGGCGCCCACCTGCTGGCCGACGAACTCGGCCGGGCCCGGACGGCGGGCGAGGACCACCACGCCGCCTTCGTGCGCTACGAGGAGCGGATGCGCCCCTTCGTCGCCCTCAACCAGGCGCTGGCCACCGAGAACCCCGGCGGTCCGCCGGCCGAGGAGTCGGTCGAGCGGGCGAAGAACGCCATCGCCCTCGACCGCTGAACGGGCCGGGGTCGTCACGGCGTCTTGTCGGCCTCCCGGACGTCATGGAGGTGGACGAGGACGTCGAAGGACTTGGCGAGCGCGAAGGTGCCGGGCGGGTACGGCGCCTGGGTTCCGTAGTTGCGGGTGGGCCGGGGGACGTTCAGCCAGGCCTGCGCGGCGGCCGGCGCGGTGCGGGTGTCCAGGTAGAAGTCCCGGTAGCGGACCTGGTCGAGGGTGTACTCGTTCAGGTCGGTCCCGGGGGGACCGTCGGTGAACTTCTTCCAGTCGCCGCCGAGCGCGGCGTCCTTCGACAGGAACGAGCCCTGGTAGAACGTGAAGCCGATCGGGAGGTAGCCGCGGCCCAGCGTGTCGCGCAGGAAGGCCCCCTGGGTCTTCGGGTACAGCGCGGGATCGCCGGCGGCGTAACCGACGTGGTCGTTCTGGGCCGACACCAGCACCTTGTGACCGGTGCGCTGCTGCCACCAGGTGACGTTCTGGGCCATCACCTCGTCGCGGAACCGCTCGAAGCCGGGCAGCGACTCCTTGTCGGTGGGGTCCAGGGTGAGGAACGTGGTGGTCTGGGCGACGGAGCGGGCGTTCTGCTCGGCCCACTCGAAGGCCTCCCCGCCGGCGCCCCGCAAACTGCCGACCAGGTCCAGGGCCTGCTGGGCGCGGGCGGCGAGCTGCCGGCGCTCCGCGAGGGGCTTGCCCAGGTAGGCGAAGACGTCATCGATCGGGCGCAGGCCGGTGTAGAGCTCGTCGAGCTGTGCGAGCGCCTGCGGGTGGTTCTGCCGGACGTAGTCGGTGATCCGGGCGAAGAAGGCGTCGTCGAGCGAGGGGGCGCCGAGGTCGTCGCCCATGAAGTGGACGGTGCGGTCCGGATGACGGCGGTTGTAGTCGCGCATCCACTCGATGAGGCTCACGAACTCCTCGCGGTCCCAGGGGGAGTTGGCGAGGGTCTCCTTGGCGACGGTGCGGGCGTCGCCGCCCTTGCCGGTCTGGAGGTAGTCGTCGATCCGGAGCCCCGCGGACCAGCTCAGTTCCAGGGCGAAGGTGGTGAAGCCCTTCTCCTCGACGAGGTAGCGGAACACCCGCTCCTTCATGGTGAAGAACTCGTGCGAGCCGTGGGTGGCCTCACCGAGGCCGACCACCCGCGCGTCGCCGATCATCGTGCCCAGGGCGCGCAGGTCGGTGGTGTTCCGGCCGGGCTCGGTCGTGCGCAGCGGGTGGGCCGCCTGCTCCAGTGCTCGGACGGGATCCTGCTTCCTGCCCGCTGTGCCGGCCGGGTCGGCGGTAGCCGCCTGGGCGGCGACGGGGGCGAGGACCGCTCCCGTTGCGACGACTGCTGCGACCAGCAGCCGTCGCCGGCCGATGTGCTTTCGGTTCCTGACCATGTTCTAGCCCCTCGACGTGCTCGTTTGCCATGTGGAACCGATCATCACCTGCGATTCCATGGCCGCGCGCTGAGGGAAGCCTCCGAAATCGTCCGGGGGGATACCCCCCGTCGGGAGGGCAGCGGAAGGGGGCCGAAAGGACGGGGCCCGTTGCCCGGGTGGACCCCCGCCGGGATCGGGCCGGGGCGCCGACTTCCGCCCGGTCCCCGCTCCCGGCACCGGGAAGCTGCCTCAGCGGGGCGGCGTGACGAGCCCCGCCTCGTAGGCGGTGATCACCAGCTGGACCCGGTCCCGGGCGCCCAGCTTGGCGAACAGCCGCGACACGTGCGACTTGGCGGTGGCCACCGTGATGAAGAGGTCCTCCGCGATCTCGGCGTTCGACCGGCCGCGCCCGACCAGGGTCAGGACCTCCCGCTCCCGCTCGGTGATGCCCTCGATCGGCCGGGGTGAGTCCGCCGGGGCGGCCGGGGGCCCGGCGGCCCCCGGCCGTCCGACGAAGTCCGCGATCAGACGGCGCGTCACCCCCGGCGCGATGAGCGCGTCGCCGGCGGCGACCACGCGGACCGCCGCGAGGATGTCGTCCAGCGCCATGTCCTTGACCACGAAGCCGCTGGCACCGGCCCGGAGCGCGTCGTAGACGTGGTCGTCCTCGTCGAAGGTGGTCAGGACGAGGACGCGGGCCGTCGCCGGACCGGCCGTGATCAGGCGGGTGGCCTCGATCCCGTCCATGCCGGGCATCCGGATGTCCATCACCACGACGTCGGGGCTCACCTCACCGACCAGTCGGACGGCCTCGGCCCCGTCGGCGGCCTCACCGACGACCGTCAGGTCGGGCTCGTCGGCCATGATCACGCGCAGACCGGACCGCACCAGCGGCTGGTCGTCGACGAGCAGCACGCGGACGGTCATCGGGCCGCCGCCGGAACCGCGACGGGAGCGGGCAGCGGTACCCGCGCCGCCACCCGGAAGCCGCCCTCGGGGCGCGTCCCGGCGCTCAGGTGACCGTGCAGCAGGCCGACCCGCTCCCGCATGCCCACCAGCCCGAAGCCGTGGTCCGAGCCGCTCGCGGCGGCCCCCCGCCCGTCGTCGACGATCTCCACCGACAGTTCCCCGTCCCCGTAGTCGATGGACACCCGGCAGCGCCCGGTGCCCGCGTGGCGGACCACGTTGGTCAGCGCCTCCTGGACGATACGGTAGGCGGACAGATCGATGTCGGCCGGCAGCGGACGCCGCTCCCCACTGACGTGCAGGTCGACGTGGACCCCCGCGTCCGCCGTCGCCGCCGCCAGCCGTTCGATGTCCGCCAGGCCCGGCGTGGGCGTGCGCGACGGCTGCGCCGAGTCCGCCGCGCCCGAGTCCGCCTGACGCAGCGCCACCAGCGTGCGCCGCAGGCCCGACAGGGTCTCCCGGCTGGTGGTCTCGATCGCGCGCAGCGCCTCCCGGGCCTCGGCGGGCTGGGTCTCGATCACCCGGCTCCCCACCCCGGCCTGGATGGCGATGATGCCGATGCTGTGCGCGACCATGTCGTGCAACTCGCGTGCGATCCGCAGTCGTTCGGCGGTCACCGCCTCGGCGACCTCCTGCGAGCGCAGCGCCACCGCGTGCTCGCGGCGCTCGCGGCTCAGCAGACCGACCATGCAGGAGGCGGCGATCGCCAGGACGGCGATCACGGCGTTGACGGTCAGGCCGTCCCCGTGCGCGAAGCCGCCGACCATCAGGAGCTGGGCGACGACGGACACGGCGACGGCGACGATCGACGTCCGCCGGGCGGCGGTGGCGACGATGAAGCCCAGGAGGGCGTCCATCGCCAGGAAGGACAGGAACTGGCTCTGGTAGGACGCCGACAGGGGCGACCCGAGGGTGCCCGGTGTGCCGACCACCACGAGGGCGGAGCCGAGGTGAGCCGTCACCAGGGTCAGCAGCGGCCACCGTCGGAGCAGGCCGACGAGCAGGCTCACCGACAGCATGGCCCCGATGCCGTGGACGGTGCCCGAGGCCCGCGGCGCACCCCCCACCAGCAGACCGATCGCGAGGAAGTACAGCACCGCCCCGGCCCAGGCCGTGACCTTCGTTCCCGGCAGGGGCGGCCTGCCCGTTCGCGAGGGCGGGTGCGGGGTGAAACCCGCAGGTGGCGGGGCGGTGGTCGCTGTGGTGTCCATGCCGCGAGGGTAGCCAGCCGCCGCCCACCGGGCATCGGACCGGGGATGTACGCCCCCGGGTTGATCATGGCGCGCGATTTGCCGCCCACGGCCCGATGTCCGGACAGGGGGAGTCCCGGCAGGGTTGCCGTTGTGATCGAAGTCAACGAACTCACCAAGCGCTACGGCGGCAAGACGGCCGTCGACCACCTGTCCTTCACCGTGCGGCCGGGCCAGGTCACCGGATTCCTCGGCCCCAACGGCGCCGGCAAGTCCACCACCCTGCGGATGATCCTCGGCCTGGACACGCCCACCGCGGGCACCGCCACCGTCGGCGGCGTCCCCTTCCACCGCCACCCGCGCGGACTGCGGCACGTCGGCGCCCTCCTCGACGCCGGACAGGTCCACGGCGGACGCAGCGCGGCGGCCCACCTGTCCGCCCTGGCGCGCAGCAACGGCATCCCGCTGCGCCGGGTCGACGAGGTGCTCCAGGAGGTGGGGCTGGCCGAGGTGGCGAAGCGCCGCATCGGCGGATTCTCCCTCGGCATGAAGCAGCGGCTGGGCATCGCCACCGCGCTGCTCGGCGACCCGCCCGTGCTCATGTTCGACGAGCCGATCAACGGCATGGACCCGGAGGGCGTGCTCTGGGTGCGCCGGCTCTTCCGGCGGCTGGCCGCCGAGGGGCGCACGGTCTTCCTCTCCAGCCATCTGATGTCGGAGATGGAGAACACCGCCGACCAGTTGGTCGTGATCGGACGGGGCCGCCTGATCGCCGCCGAGTCGGTGCGGGACTTCGCGGCCCGTGGCACCCGCGGCAGCGTGGTGGTCGGGACTGCGCAGGCCGCCGAGCTGGCGGCCGTGCTGACCGTGGCGGGCGCCGCGGTCGAGCCGGAGGGCTCGGCGGGGGCCGAGAGGCTCACCGTGACCGGCCTCCCGGCGGACCGGATCGGCGCGCTCGCCTTCGAGAACGGCATCCGGCTGGACGAACTGACCACCCGTACCGCCTCGCTGGAGGCGGCCTTCATGGAACTCACCGCCGACAGCACCGAATACCTGGCAGGACAGTCCTGATGACGATGCTCGCCTCCACCCCCCGGACCATCCCCGCTGCCGTGCCGGCCGCCCGCTTCGGCGACCTGGCCGCCGCCGAGTGGATCAAGATCCGGTCCCTGCGGTCCACCCCGTGGGTGATCGGACTCACCGTCCTGTTCGTCATCGGGTCCGCCGCCGCGGCCACTTTGGCGGACAAGGACACCGGATCCGGCCCCGCCGACTTCCTGGCCTACGACGCCTACCCGCCGGCCGGCTACTGGACGTTGATCCTCGTCGCCGCCACCATGGGCGCCCTCACCGTCGTGAGCGAGTACAGCAGCGGGCTGATCCGCACCACCACGGCGGCCGTCCCGGCCCGCGGCTCGGTCGTGCTGGCCAAGGCGGCCGTCACCGCCGCGCTGTGGAGCGCGGTCGGCACGGTCGCCTCCCTCGGCTCCTTCCTGGTCTCCCAGGCCGTCCTGGACGGGCGCCACGCCGGCGTTCCGATCACCCACCCCGGCGTGTTCCAGGCGCTGGTGGCGTCCGCGCTGCTGGCTCCGGTCTGCGCCGTGGTCGGTCTGGGCCTCGGCGTGCTGCTCCGGCACGCCGCCGGGACGGTGGTCACCAGCGTCTTCGTCCTGCTGATGCTGCCCACCATGTTCTCGGAGAGCAACCGCTGGTCGGCGGACGTCAAGCACGCGCTGGTGTCGGCCGCCTGGCACCGCCTGGTCCAGCCCTGGGAGCCGGACCCCGACTCCCTGGGCTACACCGCCACCGTCCCCGGCTGCTGGCTCGTGTACGTGCTGTGGCCGCTGGTCACCCTCGCCCTCGCGGTGGTCGTCGTGCGGCGCCGGGACGTGTGAACGGCTCGTCGGGGGCTCGTGCGTGACGGGCCCTACCGGGGCCCGGAGCCACCCGTGCGGGCCCGGCGCCGGCGGAGAAATTGACCCATGAATGTGTCACGGAAATGCACCATGTGACGGGTCTTTAGACGCCATAGAGTCGTAGACACAAGGCCACGGCGAGAGACCGGGGCCGGATCGAACAGGGAGTCACCACGATGAACAGCGCCGCACTGAAGCCGGTTCTGACCCGCGCCGCCGCCGCCGAGACCACCAGCGACCCGAGCAGCGTGATGACCCTGCTCGCCGACTGCGGCACCGACGGCAGCCCGATCACCAGCTACCGCTCGTCCTTCGCCAAGGGCGCCGTCGGCGCCCCGGCCCACTTCCACACCCGGGCCTCGGAGCTGTTCTTCGTCATAGGCGGCGAGCTCCAGGTGCTGGTCGAGGACAAGGTCGAGATCCTCGGCGCGGGCGACTTCCTGCTCGTCCCGCCGCACACCCCGCACGCCTTCGCCGCCGCGCCCGGCTCCGAGGCCGACGTGCTCTTCGTGTTCACGCCCGGCATGCCCCGTTTCGACTACCTGCGCCTGCTCGGCCGGGTGATGCGCGGCGAGGCCAGCCCGCAGGAGATCAAGGACTCCTCCGAGCAGTACGACAACCACTACGTCGACAGCCCGCTCTGGCGCGCCACCCTCGAAGCCGCAGCCGGCAAGTGACCGGCGGAGCAACCGGGGGCCGATGACGGCGAACGGGGTGGCAGCCCTCAGCGCCGCCACCCCGCCCGGGACTCGCGCCGCATGGGTCATCGGTACGTACGTGCCGATGAGTTGAGCCAAACCCCACGTTGGGGGGAAACCGTTGTGGAGCGATGGGCGAATGCGCCGGTCGGCGCCACCGTCAGACCGTGACGACATCCCGCGCCCGCCCGAAGGCGAGCGCGGTGGGCCCGGGGGCGGGAGCGACCAGCGCCCAGACGAACTTGCCGATGCCGCCGGCACGCGGGCAGCAACCCCATTGATCAGCAAGCTCGTTGACGAGGAAGAGGCCACGGCCGTGCTCGTCCTCGGCGGAGGAGACGCGGACGGCCGGCGGCCCGCCACCCGCGTCGTGCACCTCGATCCGCAGCCGGTCGCAGACCCGTGCGAACCGCACCTCGATCACCCGGTCCGGCGGCGCGTCACTGTGCCGGACGGCGTTGGCGAACAGCTCCCCGAGCAGCAACTCACCGACGTCCGCGTACCGTTCGCCGTGTGGCATGCCGGCGAGATAGGCCCGCAGCATCTGCCGTGCCAGGGGGGTGCATTCGGGCCGGGAGTCCAGCCGTGCCGCGACTTCACGCGACGGGCGCGGACCGAGGGCGACACAGTTCTTGGGCATGGCGGGGCTACCTCCGGGAGGGGTGGGGGAGTGGAAGCGGCTCGCGACCGGGGCGCACAGTCTCACGCTGCGCGAGCAGAGCATCGCGTTCCGCTCTCGATCATCGCGGCGCGGAGATACGGTGACGGCCGATTCCGAGTACCGGTCATGTCCGGCACGTGAGGGGAGACGGCATGTCACACCGGAGGGCGAAGCAGGGACCGACGGCGAGTTCGGCTGTGATGTTCGGAGAGGAACTGCGCTTCTACCGAGAGATGCTCGACTACACGCAGGAGGAGTTGGGAAAGCTCCTGCACTGCAATCGCACCAACATCACCCGATACGAGAGTGGCAAGCGGCGCATGCCGGGCGAATCGGTGGAGGACGCGGACCGGGTGCTGAAGACCGGCGGCCTGCTCAAGCGGCTGTGGGATCGCGTGGACTGGGAGGCCGAAGTCGAGCACCCGGACTGGTTTCGGGATCATGCCGACATGGAGGCCGAGGCGGTTGCGGTCAGGGTGGTCCAACGCGCCGTAATTCATGGATTGCTGCAGTGCCCGGAGTATGCCCGCGCGGTCTTCGAGGTCAGTGATGCTGCGGGAAGGCCGGATCTGATTGCCGAGCGGACTGCGCGCGACTCGGCAGGCAGAAGCGCTTCCTTGATCCGGAGGGGCCTCTGCTGCTCGTCATCCTCGACGAGAGTGCCATCCGCACGGTCTTCGGCGGCCCTAGCGTGATGAGGCGTCAGATGGAGCACCTTCTGGCGGTGTCCGGACTTTCCAACGTCATCATCCAGGTCGCGCCATTCGCCCACCGCTCGGCGGTCATCGACAAGTCCATGGTGTTGCTGGAGATGCCTGATGGGCAGAACTGGGTCTACTCGGAGAGCTTGGACCGAGGGCACCCCAGTGATGTAGCGGCGATCGTGTCCGGGCATCGGCGAAGCTATGATCGCTTGCGCGGGGACGTTCTCCCGGTGAACGCCTCGCGCGCGCTGATCGCTGATGCGCTGGAGGGGTTCAGGGATGACGAGGAACGAGCTCGACGCGGCCGGCTGGCTGAAGAGCAGTCACAGCGGCGGCAACGGCGGCGACTGCGTCGAGGTGGCCCCCGGATTCCCCGGCCTCGTGCCGGTGCGTGACTCGAAGGATCCCGAGGGTCCGGCCCTGGTCTTCCCCGCCTCCGCTTGGCGGTCCTTCGTCGCCGCCGTCCGGGCCGGCGACTTCCCGGCCTGACGCCCGACGGGTCCGCCAAGTCCGGTCATCCGCCGATCCCGGCCGAACAGTTTCGATCACTCTGCGTGTTTCGCTGGTGCACTACGTAACCGAACGGTTACGGTCACCGACTGTGCGCACATGATCCCTGTTCGACTAGACCGAGGCGGTAGTCATGGCACAGGAACCCCGGATCGACGTAGCGCTGACCCTCAAGGAGGGCCAGGCGGAGCCCAGTTCGGCGGAGAAGGCGGAGCTCGCCGCCACGCTGTCGCCCGATGTGTGGTTCACCTCCGCGCTGGAGCGCGCGGGTGGCGGCGGGCGGCAGGCCGATGTGGTCTGGGAGCTGACCGGCGCCGAGTACAAGGGTCAGATCGCGACGGGCAAGGCGGCCGTCTACTACGCCAACCCGAAGCTCGGCCTGCGGCGGCCCTTCATCTTCGCGGACGGCTTCAGTTACGGCCCGAGCAACCTCCCCGGGCTGTTCGCCTACTTCAACGCGCCCTACGGCGACAAGTCCGGGCTCTTCGACCAGCTGCTCGGCCAGGGCTTCGACATCGTGCTGGTCGGCTTCGAGGAGCGGCACACCCACATCCAGGCCAACGCCGAGGTCGCGATCGCCGCGATCTTCCGGGCGATCGAGGAGCGGGTGGGCGAGGAGCGGCTGACCGTCGGCGGGGTGAGCATGGGCGGGATCATCACCCGCTTCGCGCTCGCCAAGCTGGAGACCATGAAGATGGACCACCAGACGGAGGCGTACCTCTCCTACGACTCGCCCCACAACGGCGCGTGGATCCCGCTCGTCCTCCAGCAGATGGCCTACTTCTTCGAGGACTTCACCCCTGCCGGGCCCGACGGGGCCAAGCAGGCCGACCTGATCCGCAGCCCTGCCGCGCAGCAGCTGCTCTGGGCCTGGGTGGAGAACTCCAAGTACTCGGGGCCGGTGGCCACCTCCAGCCCGCTGCGCAAGGAGTTCCTGGCGGACCTCCAGCGCTTCGGCAACTTCCCGGTGATCCCGCGCAAGCTCGGTGTCTCCAACGGTCGGCGCGACGGCGTCGGCCGGCCGCTGCCGGCGGGCGAGGTCGCCTTCGACTGGCAGGCCCTGATCGCCAGCGCCACGGCGCGCTTCCAGCCGGAGAGGGGCGAGCAGCAGAAGATCGGCGGCATGCACCTCGGCCTCGCGGTGCGCCGCAGCTCGACCACCGAGGTCCCGGCGCTGGACGGGGCGCCCGGCGGCACCCTGGACTCCTTCGGCAAGGTCGCGGACGCGCTGAAGGCGAAGATCACCGAGGACTACCGCAGCGGCGCCTTCGTGCCGTCGGTGAGTGCGGTGGCGCTGGACTTCGACCCGGTGAAGTGGGACGTCAACGTGAACCTCTCCATCACCGACGCCGACCTTGAGCGCGGCCACCTGGACGCGGTCGAGTTCGACGACGACAACACCGAGCACAGCCACGTCTCCGGCAAGCTGATCGACTGGATCGTCGGGCACATCGCCCGCTGACCTCGGCCGCTCTGCCGAACTGGTTCGGAGCACCCGCGCGGATGGGCTACGATTTACCTCATCACCCAGATGCGCGGGTGGCGGAATAGGCAGACGCGCTGGATTCAGGTTCCAGTGCCCGAAAGGGCGTGGGGGTTCAACTCCCCCCTCGCGCACAGAGAACGGCCGGTCGGATCTTCGGATCCGACCGGCCGTTTTGTTGTCCGCGCCGATGTGGATGATTCCGCCCGGAGGGTGCGCGCCCGGCCCGGGGAGGTTCGGCCGCGGATCGGCCCGAACTCCCGGCAGGAGTACCGGATTCGGTCCCTCGATGGCGCGAATCGGAGGCCTCGGGCGCGTTGGACGACTTCCACGAGCGGTTCGACGTGCCCGACGGTGAGGGCGAGGGTGAGGAGATCATCTCGCCCGGCTCGTTCTGACCGGGGGACGGGTCGGGAGGCCGTCAGCGTTCGAGGAGGGCGTCGCGGACGGCGCGTTCCACCAGGGGAGCGGCGTTGGCGTGTTCCCTGGCGTTGGGGTGGAGGAGTGTGGCGCGTTTGCCGATGGCGGCGCAGTCGAACGGCAGGCCGCCGGGCACCGTGGTCGGCCAGAAGGGCTCGGCGTCGCCGCAGATGCCCTCGATCCACTGGGTCTCCTCGGGTGCGCACACGTCATGGCCCACGCTGGAGGTGTAGAGGTCGACGTACCTGTCGCCGCGCTTCGCCGTCTCCGTTCGAATGATCGTATTCATGACCTTCAGCGCGTCCTCGCGCAACCAGTCGATGTCGGCGGGGCTGATCGGGCCGAGCTGCGTGGGGCCGCCGCCGCAGGCGCTGCCCCGCTCCGGCAGGATGGCCGGGTAGCCGACCGTGATGACCCTGGCGTGCGGTGCGGCGTGGTGGATCGCGCCGAGCATCCGGCCGTACTCGTCGCGGATCCTGGCGAGTTTCGCGTCGAGGCCCTCCACACCCTCCGGTGGATTCCTGTAGTACGCCGCGCAGGAGATGTGGGCGAGGGTGAGGTCCAGACATTCGCCGAAGGGCAGGCTGATCGCGCCGATGCCGACGGTGACGACATCGGTGCGGTCGCCGAGTCGGGCCCGCCGGATCTGCGGATCCACCGTGGGCCACCCGGCGGGATCCCCGGCAGGTGGCTGCACCGGGCTGGTCGGCTGCTGCCTCTCGCGGGTGATGTTGCCGATGGCGGCGTTGTCGCAGCTGACGTCGGTCAGGTTCACGGGCCTGTCCGGCGGGCGGGCGGCGAGCGCCCGCCCTACGAGGTCGGGGTAGGAGTGGGCGGTCCGATCACACCCGTCCCGTGACGCGCTGCCCAGTGCGGGCCGCGGGTCCCCGATGAAGAGGCCGGCGGTGTAGGAGTCGCCCAGGGCGGCCCACTCGTAGCGATCCCTGCTGCCCTCGGCCGCGACCGAGGGCAGCAGCAGGGTCACCGCCAGCACGGACAGTCCCACCATCGGCAGGCGGGCGCGCAGTCGGGTCGCGGGGTGTCGCACGGTTCCTCCGTGGCATGGGGCGAAGTCGGGCCGGGGCACGGCTCCGGACGGCACGCGGTGCGCACGAGAAACGTTCCGCATGCGTAGCACCCATCCCCGCACGGCCTGGCCGCTCCCGCCGCTCGGGCCGACCAATCGGATTCCTCGCTGTGCGCCTGTTGGGATGGTTCGTATGCCTGTGCGGCCTGCCGCGGGGCGGAGCAGGTGGGCATCGGTGGGCCGGTGGGCGATGACCGTTGTACGCGGCCCGGGCCGGGCCGGTATCTTCGCGCCGGGCGCGGATCCTGCGGGCATGGGTCCCGTGTGTCCGGATCCCCCCGTGCCCGCATCCCGAACGGAGCTTTGTGAACGACCCGACGAGCATTGCCGCTGTCAGCCTGATCTTCACTGTGATCTCGATCGTCGTACCGCTGGCGGGGGCCGTCGTGGCCGCCACGTTCATCCGCCGCAGGGGTCGCAACGCCCGCCTGGCGATGGCCGGTTGCCTGGTCGCGGCGCTGGGGCCGCTGGTCCTGAGCCTCGTCGTGGCCGTGGCCTCGGACGCCCTCTACCGTGACTTCGGGGTCGCCGCGACGGTAGGCGCGCAGTTGATGGTCGGTGCGACGTTCTCCCTGACCGGGCTCGGTCTGGTGCTGGCCGGGGCACTCGCGGCGCCGGTGGCGTCGATGCCGCCGGTGTCGCCGCTGGCGGCAGGTGAGGGTGAGCCCGCCTTCATGCCGCCGGTCGCGGGTGCCGCCACCACGGCCTGACCGGGCCGCCCCGGCCGCCCGACTCGGACGAAGCCGACCGCCGGCAGCGGATTCCGGCGGTTGACCGCACCCGGTCGTCGGACCACGTGAGGCCGGTCGGGCGTGCTTAGGCCCCCTCGCCCGCCGGTACGGGCCGGGCCGCTCAGCCGAGGAAGTCGACGCGGTCGATGAGGCCTTCGCGCACCCGGTAGGCCACCAGGACGCGGACCGGCTCCTCGGCCAGGCCGTGGGCGACCTCGTGGTCGACCACCCAGTCGCCTTCGGTGAGCCGCCCCACGATCTCCGCCCGGCAGCGGCCCTCGGCGAACTGGCCGGCGTACCGGTCACGCAGCGCCTGCCGGCCCTGCAGCCGGCTGCCGTCGGCCCGGTGGACCGTGACGTCCTCGGCGTAGGTGGCGACGAAGGCGTCGATGTCGTGGCTGTTGTAGGCGGCGAGCTGCTGCTCGACCACGTCGCGCGGTTCGGTCATGTGCTTGATCGTTCCTTCTTCGGCGTACGGGTTCAGGCGGCGAGGCGGCGGGTGGCGAGTTCGGCGTAGAGCGCGGCTCCGTCGGGGAGCACCGCGTCGTCGAACTCCGCGTAGGGCGAGTGGTTGAGCGGCAGGTCGTCGGGGTCGCTTCCCTTCGGGGCGGCGCCGAGCCACGCGAACGACCCCGGAACGGCGTCGAGTACCCGGGAGAAGTCCTCGGCCCCGGTCATCGGGTTCGCCATCGTCAGGAAGCGCTCCTCGCCGAAGACCTCCCGGACGGTGTCCGCCAGGAAGTCGGTCTCGGCCCCGTCGGTCACGGTCACCGGGTACCCGGGAAGGTACTCGATCTCCGCCCGCAGGTCGTGGGCGGCCGCGACGGCCCGGACCAGCTCCGCCACAGTGTCGGCGACCTTGGACCGCGCCTCGGCGGAGAAGGTGCGCACGGTCGCCTCGAAGTGGGCGGTCTCGGGGATGATGTTGCGCTGGGTGCCGGCCTGGAGGAGCCCGACGGTGATCACCACCGGATCGAACACGTCGAAGCGCCGGGTCACCATGGTCTGGAGGGCGGTGACCATCTCGCAGGCCGCCGGGATGGGGTCCTTGGCCCGGTGCGGTGCCGAGCCGTGGCCGCCCGCACCGTGGACGGTGACGTTCAGCGAGTCGGAGGCGGCGAGGATCGGCCCGCGCCGGGAGCTGAACTCCCCGTGCGGCATGGCCGACGCCACGTGCAGGGCGTAGGCGGCGACCGGGCGCGTGCCCGCCGCGTCCAGCACGCCCTCGGCGAGCATGGCTCCGGCGCCGTCATGGCCCTCCTCGCCGGGCTGGAACATGAAGACCACGTCGCCCTGGAGCTGCTCGCGCCGTGCGGCCAGCAGGTGTGCGGCGCCCGCGAGCATCGTGGTGTGCAGATCGTGTCCGCAGGCGTGCATGGCGCCGTTGTCGGCGGCGAACGGCAGCGGGGCCTTCTCGGTGACCGGCAGACCGTCCATGTCGGCGCGCAGCAGCACCGCCGGCCCCGGTCGCCCACCGCGCAGCACCGCGGTGACCGAACTCAGCGCGGAGCCCTGGCTCACCTCCAGCGGCAGGCCGTCGAGGGCCCGCAGTACCCGCTCCTGGGTGCGCGGGAGGTCCAGGCCCAGCTCGGGGAACCGGTGAAGGTCGTGGCGCAGCCGGACCAGGTCCGGGGCCAGCCCGAGAGCATCGTCGTGCAGGGACACGGGTACCTCCGTCGAATCCGCTTGTGGCGGGAAGTTGTGCCGAGCGATCTTGTTCCGTGATTCTGGTTCTCGCAGCGGGAGTTTCCCGCGATTTCGCAGGATCACGCCCCGGGGAGGCCCTTCGATGAACGAATCCACCGGCGATCGCCGGTGACCGGCGCCGATGTGACGGTGGACGAGCTGGACCTCGCCCTGGTGAACGCGCTGCAGCTGCGGCCCCGGGCACCCTGGTCGCTGCTCGGCCAGACCCTCGGGATCAGCCCGGTCACCGCGGCCCGCCGCTGGCGACGGCTCTCCGAGGCCGGGATCGCCTGGGTGACCGCCTACGGCCTGCCGCACCCCGAGGACCGCGGCTGCGTCGCCTACCTCGACCTCGACTGCGCTCCCGACCGGCTCCGGCAGATCGCCGACGACCTGGCCGAGGACCCGCACGTGATGAGCATCGACCACCTCTCCCAGGGCTGCGACCTCGTCGTCGCCGCGGCCTTCACCGACCTGGCGACGGTCTCCCGGTACACCGCCGAACGGCTCGGCCGGCTCCCCGGGGTCAACGCCGTCCGCGTCCACCTGGCGACCGGCTTCTACGCCGAGGGGATCCGCTGGCGACTGGACTCCCTGGACCCCGCCCAGCGCGTGGAGCTGCACGACGATCACCCGGCGGGCACCGGGACACCGTCCGGAGTGCGAGCCGAAGTCCGCGAAGAAGACCGGGAGTTGCTGATCAGGCTGGGCGTCGACGGCCGCCTCGACCAGGCCGGGCTGGCCGCCGCCACCGGGCTCAGCCCGTCCACGCTGCGCCGCCGCCTCGACCGGCTGGCCGCCTCCGACGCGATCCGCTTCCGCTGTGAGATCGCCGCCCGCGACGCCGGCCGGCCGGTCCTGGCGACCTTCCGGGCCGACCTCCCCCCGGACCGGCTCGACGAGGTCGGCCCCCAGCTCGCCAGGCTCCCCGAAGTCCGGCTGTGCGTGTCCGTCACCGGTACGCACAACCTCGTCCTCTCCGTCTGGCAGCGCTCCCTCGCCGACGTCCAGCGCTTGGAAGCCGCTCTCGCCCGCAGGTTCCCCGACCTGCGGGTGGCCGAGCGCCGGGTGTCGCTGCGCACCGTGAAACGGATGGGCCGGATCCTCGACGCGGACGGACGCGCGGTCCGCGCCGTTCCGATGGACATCTGGCGGGACCCGGTCCCGGCCTCCTGACTGTCGTTCAGGGGTCGGGCCGTCCTGTCGCGTCAGCCGGGTGGCAGGGCGAGCTCGGTACGGGCCTCCCCGACCAGGCGGAGCGAGCCGATGACGACGATCAGGCCGCCGGGCCCGGCCAGCTCGCCGGCCCGGTGCAGCGCCGAGCGGGTGTCCTCGGCGGTCAGGCACGGGCCCCGGCCGGCCGGGGCGAGGTGGCTGCGCATGGTGGCGGGGTCGGCGCACTCGTGGGAGCCGGTGCGGGTGAGGACCAGCGGCCAGTGGGACGGCAGCGGGGCCAGCATGCCGCGGACGTCCTTCTGCTCGAAGGCGGAGAAGACCAGGACGGGCGGCCGCCCGGGGCGGCCGTCGGCCTCGGCGTGGCGCACGATCTCCGGGGCGACGGTGGCGACGCCCTGGGGGTTGGTGGCGCCGTCGAGGAGGACGCGGCCGGCCCAGTCGTCCAGCCGGGCGTCGGCGACGAGTTCGAGACGGCCGGGCCAGCGCGTCGCGGCCAGTCGGGTGCGGAGCCGTTCGCCCTCCGGCGCGCGGATGTGGCCGCGTTCGACCATGGCGTCCATCGCGGCGACGGCGACGGCGAGGTTGTGGTGCTGGTGGGCCCCGGGCAGCGGGCAGGGCAGGTCGCGGTGCACCGCGCGGGGAGTGGTGACGTCGACCAGCGTTGCCGGACCGCGGCCGTCCGAGCCGGCGGCGGTGCGGGCGGTGTAGCGGACCTCGCGGTCCATGCGCCACACGGACACCCCGGTCCGCTCGCCGAGGACCTGGCCCGCGGCGGCGGCCGCCTCGGGGGCGAGCCGGCCCAGGACCACGTGGTCCCCGTCCCGCACGGCTTCGACCTTGGCCCGGGTGATCGCCGCCAGGGTGTCCCCGAGCAGCCCGACGTGGTCGAGTCCGATGCCGGTGACGACCTTCACGTCCATGCCGAGTTCCCTGGCCGCCGCCCTGCTCCCGCCGATGCTCGCCTCGGCCACCGCCAGGCGGACGCCCGCACGTCGGAAGTGCACGGCGGCGGTGGCCGCGTAGAGGCCCGTGGCCATGACGGGCAGGTCGTACCGCTCGGCGGCCCGGTACACCTCGGCGAACGCCGAGGCGTACTCGGCGCGGGTGACGGGGACCCCGTCGACCCGGATCCGCTCCCGGGGCTCCTGAAGGTGGGGGCTGGGCATGCTGCCCGCCCGCGCGCCGGTGGCGGACACCGCCGACACCGCGAACGCGCAGGTCGACCCCTTGCCGTTCGTCCCGACCACCAGCATCCCGCGCAGCCCGCGCTCGGGATGCCCCAGCGCCTCCAGCAGCCGGGGGAGGTTCGCCTGCCGTGCCTCCCGGAGCGGCCAGTCGACGTTCCCGTGCAGCTCGGCGAGGAGGTCGACGCAGTCCTGGTAGTCCATCCCACGATGATGCCCCAACTGGCCGTCGGATTCGGTGTGATGGAAGAACGTCGGCGCCGCTGCGGCTGTCGCGGCTACCGCGCGGGGCGGCGTGCCCGGCGGAGCTCGTGGTGGACGGCCCAGGCGTCCGCCACCAGGCCCATGTGCCCGAGCTTGTCGGGGTTGAGCACCAGGCGGATCGCCTGGACCTGCCCGTCGAGCACGTCGAGCGCCATGGCCTGGAGCACCTTGCCGTCCCGGTCGCGGAAGATCGCGCCCGGCTGCCCGTTGACCTCGTGCGGCTCGAAGGTCACGTCGATCATGGCCAGTGCGGGGAAGACGGCGGCGAGCAGCCGGGACACGTTCCCGGCGCCCATGACCGCCCTGGCCAGCTGCGGGGTCTTGCCGCCGCCGTCGCCGACCATCGACACGTCGGCGGCGAGCAGTTCCTGCAGGCCGGCGACGTCGCCCTCGCGGAGGGCGTCGAAGAATCGCGCCGACAGCTTCTCCCGCTCCGTGCGGCCGGCCTCGAACCGCGGCCGCCCGGCCTCCATGTGCCGACGCGCCCGGACCAGCAGCTGCCGGCAGGCCGCCTCCGACCGCTCCACCGCCGCGGCCACCTCGTCGAACCCGTAGCCGAAGACCTCCCGCAGCACGAACACCGCCCGCTCCAGCGGGCTGAGCCGCTCCAGCAGCAGCAGGGCCGCCATCGAGACCGAGTCGGCCAGCTCCGCCGCCCGCGCCGGGTCCTGGTAGGGATCGTCCAGCAGCGGCTCGGGGAACCAGGGGCCCACGTACGCCTCCCGTCGCACCCGGGCGGAGCGCAGCACGTCGATCGAGATCCGCGTCACCGCGGCCGACAGGAACGCCTTGGTCGACGCGGGCCAGGTCGCCGAGCGGTCGAAGCGCAGCCAGGTCTCCTGCACCGCGTCCTCGGCCTCGCTCACACTGCCCAGAACGCGGTACGCGATCGAGAACAGCAGCGGTCGCAGCTCCTCGAACTCCTCGACCTTGCTCACGACGGATCCCCTTCCCCTGTGGTCCTCCCGCCCGGCCGTCCTCGCCGGTGCGGGTCGCTCCCCATGATCATCCGTGGAACTGGCCGACCTCGTAACTCCCGGCCGGCTGACGGGTGATGACATTGAGCCGGTTCGCCATGTTCATCAGGGAGATCAGGAGCGTCAGGGCGGCGAGCTGCTCCTCGTCGTAGTGCTCGGCGGCGCGCGCCCACACCTCGTCGCCGACCCCGCCGCCCGCGTCCGCGACCCGGGTGCCCTCCTCCGCCAGTTCCAGGGCGGCGCGTTCGGCTTCGGTGAAGACCGTGGCCTCCCGCCAGGCCGCCACCAGGTTGAGCCGCACCGAGGTCTCGCCGGCGGCGGCGGCCTCCTTGCCGTGCATGTCGATGCAGACGGCGCAGCCGTTGATCTGGCTCACGCGCAGGGACACCAGCTCCTGCGTCGCGGCCGGCAGCGGCGACTCCTTGATCACCCTGCCCACCGTCATGAGGTGCTTCATGGCCTTGCCGGCGGTCGGGTCGGTGAAGAAGTTCAGTCGCGCGTCCATGGGGTGCTCCTCCGGTGTCGTCGATGCCTGCACCCCCTGAGACGGGGTGGCCCGCCGCCCTGTGACACGGAGGAATATGACCTGCGTCTCCCGGCCGCCGGCTCGCGCGGGCCGGCGGCCGGGGGACGGGCCCGAGGGCTGGGTCTTTTAC